>JBAVPF010000552.1:0-2714 GCA_049692815.1 Acidimicrobiia bacterium | reverse complement strand
GCGCATGTTTCGCCTGAACCGGGCGCTGCGCGTCTCGGCGTCTCGGCGCTCATCGGCCAGCCGGCGCTGGATGGCCCGTTCGTCGCGTTTGGCCTCCTCGTATTCCTGGGCGCGCAATCCTTCCTCGGCCGTCCAGCCGGCTCGTGCCGTGGAGTAGGCACCGGACCAGGTCTCTACGTGGCCGGCGACCACGCGCAGCGTGCGTCTGGTGAGGTGGTCGAGAAAGGAGCGGTCGTGGGAGATGACGATCCCCACCCCGCCAAATCGCGACAGGGCCTCCGACACGATCGCCCGTGCCGATGAGTCGAGATGGTTCGTCGGCTCGTCCAGCAGGAGCACGTCGGGGTCGGCTGCGAGTGCGGCTGCCAACTGCCACCGCTTGCGCTCACCCGGTGACAGTGTCGGCCACCGCTCCAGGGCGGGCGGGTCGAGGTCGAGACGGCCGATCCATCTGCGTGCGTGCGCTTCGTAGGAGGCGCCCAAGTCGGTGATATCGGACGAGAGGCCTTCCACCTCCTGATGGCATCTGATGACGATGGCATCCGCGGGGTCGATCGTCACCGAGCCGACTGTTGGCTCGCAAGATCCGGCTATGAGCGAGAAGAAGGTCGACTTGCCCGAGCCGTTCGCCCCGACCACTCCGGTCCAGCCGTCACCGACGTGGACCGTTACGTCGGAGAAGACCTCGACGGCCGACGAGTACTCGAATGAGACGTGGGCGAAGTGGACCGCAGGCATCGGGTATCACCGTATGCGACGCGGGCCGCTGGCTACAGCCGGTGCCAGACGTCCTGCTCTGCCATGTCGATGATGGTCCAGGCCATGGCGAGCGCCCCGTCCCTGATGGCCTTGTCCCCGCTCGGCGTGATCGTGGCTGCGGCGAACTCGGCCTGGTGGTTGACCGCGCCACCCGTCTCAATGCCCAACATGGGGTGGATCGACGGGACCACCTGGCTCACATTGCCCATGTCCGAGGACCCGCCGGCCGGCGGCAGGTCGGCCTCCAACGGCAGCGGCCGACCCAGTGAGGTCGAGTTCGCCTGGAACAGGCCTGTCATCACCGCGTTGTTGACCATGTTGAGGTAGGGGTGCCCGGTCTGGTTGACCTCCAGACGGCATCCTGTCGCCTGCGCTGCCGCCTCGAAGCAGGCGTGCACCTTGGGGATCAGCTCGCTGAGACGCTCCGAGTCGGCGGAGCGAATTCCCCAGGTGGACTTGGTGTACTTGGGGATGATGTTGCTGGCGTCGCCGCCGTGGTTGATGATGGCGTGGATCCTGTCCGAAGGCAGGATCTGCTGACGCAACGTGGCTGCATTCATATAGGCCTGGACGAAGGCGTCGAGGGCATTGACTCCTGCCGAGGGCGCAAAGGCGGCGTGTGACTCCTTCCCGAAGTACTCGACGGTGAAGCTGGTCCGCGCCTGAAAGGATGGGTCCAGCTCGTCGCTCGGGCTGGGGTGGATCATCATGGAAGCAGCGGCATCTTCGAACGCTCCAGCCTCGATGAGGTCGACCTTGCCGCCGCCGCCCTCTTCGGCCGGAGTCCCCAGAACGGTCACCCTGATGCCCAGGTCATCCACCAGGCCGGCGACGGCGATGCCCGCACCCAGAGCAGCAGTGGCAATGATGTTGTGCCCGCAAGCCTGGCCGATCTCGGGAAGGGCGTCGTACTCGCAGCAGATGACGACCCTGGGGCCGGAGGAGCCCACGGTGGCCTCGAATGCGGTGTCGAGCCCGTGAGTCGGGTGGTTGACCGCGAAACCCTTCCCACCGAGGTAGCCGGCGAGTTTGGCCGACGACTCGTGCTCCTGATACTGAATCTCCGGGTTCTCGTAGAGCCATCTCGAGATTTCCCGGAGATCATCCTCAACCGCGGCGAAAGCCGCTTCTGCTGTTTCCTTTCGGGTCATGTGCGAACCGTAGCCTCGGGATCAGATGTCGGCCCAAACGTTGCATTCCGCCATGTCGATGATGGTGTGGGCCATGGCCAAAGCGCCGTCCCTCATCGCCTGCCGACCCGAGGGCGTCACCGTCGCGTCGGCGAATTCGGGTTGGTGGTTGACCGCATCCGTCTCGATGGCCAATGACGGGTGGATCGAAGGGAGGGCGTGACTGACGTTTCCCATGTCGGTTGACGCGTAGGTCTTCTCCCCGGACTCGGCGAAGGTCGGCATGTTCCTGCCGATTGCCTTGGCATTGGCCACGAACAGGTCGACCAGGACCGGTGAGGACACCAGGTCGAGATGGGGCTTCTCCGAGAATTGGATGTCGAGCTCACATCCCGTGGCGGTCGCCGCCGACTCGAAGCAGGCGATCACCTTCTGCTTGATCTGCTCGAAGCGGTCAGAAGTCTCGGCACGGACCATCCAGGTGGAGGTCGTCCTCGCCGGGATGATGTTGGGTGCCACTCCACCCTCGTGGATGATGCCGTGGACGCGATCGCCGGGCTCGAGCTGCTGTCTCAGCGTGGCGACGTTGTTGTAGGCCTGGACGAAGGCGTCGAGGGCGTTGATCCCCCGGTGGGGGCTCCCCGCGGCGTGCGCCTCCTTGCCGACGAACGTGGCCGTGAAGGTCTGTGCGGCGAGTATGCGCGGATCGGCGATGTCCCGGATGGAGGGGTGGATCAGCATGGAGGCGGCGGCGTCTTCGAAGGCACCGGCGTCCAACAGCTCGATCTTGCCTCCACCCCGCTCCTCTGCGGGTGTCCCCAGGAC
>JBAVPF010000551.1:0-2652 GCA_049692815.1 Acidimicrobiia bacterium | reverse complement strand
GTGCCCAATCGCTCGCCGGCATGGATCACCGGCGCGGAAACGTCCGTCGCGCCGGGGCTCGTGTCCGGAGTCTCGGGCCACGAGGCCATGCGTTGCGATGTCTCACCTCGGATGACCCAGATCGCAGCCGAGTCGGCGGTCGTGCCCTCGGCGAGAGACCGAGCCGCGTCCTCCAGCACTTTCGGATCGACGGAGGAAATGCGTTGCGCGAAGGATGACAGGACTTCGTAGGGAGTGGCGCGGCGCCCGTAGACGATCCTGTTCGCCAGCTTCTGAAGGGCCCGTCTCAACGGCTGGAAGACGATGGCGATTATCACCGTGGCCAAGAGCCCGAGCCATGGATTCGGTTCGTCGTGAGCCCCGATCAGATAGCCGAGACCGACGACGATCCCCACATAGACAGTGCCGATGAATATGGCGAGTGCCCCGTACACCAACGTCTTGGAGATGACGACGTCGATGTCGTAGAGCCGATACTTGCCGATGGCCATGCCGATCGACCCGATCAGTGCCACCAGGCCAACGCCACCAATGTACAGCGAGATGTCGACTCGACCGCCCAGCTCGTCGAGCAACAGGGCCAGGGCCATGAGGATGGCCATGGCCGAAGCGCCCCAGGCAACCCATCTGAACTGCTGCCGCTCCTCTCCGGCGCTCCTTCGGAAACGGACGAGAAGGGCCAACATGCAGATCAAGCCGACGAGGAACGTCAGCGGGTAGCCGATCGTGACCAGTGTCGCCGCAGGCGTGGAGAAGCCCCCATTCGTGTCCTGGGTTTGGACCAGTGGCACCTGAGCCGACGGGTTCGCTCCCCAGAACAGCCCGAGCATGGTCACGCCGACGACCGAGATCATGGTCACCGGCAGCCATCTCCAGCGGGGCGAAGGCGGCTTCCCGTCGGGGAATAGCGCCAGGACCAGCAGCATCAGAAGCACCCCCATCCACAACCAGTTCATCTGCATGAGGATCAGGGCGAGACCTGTGGGGAGCTCTGCGGGCACCAGTTGCAGAAGAGAGGACTCGATGCCCAGGCTCGTTGCCCATTGAAAGGCCGCCGCCGCGCCGAGCACCTCCATCCCGGTGAGGAAGCCCGCCCAAGCCAGCACCCAGATGGCCCCATTGGTCGGATTCGACCGAATGACAAGCCACACGATCACGCCTGTGCCCACTCCGACTACAGCGTTGTGGACCAGCCACTCGTCCCAGAGACCCCGCCCGTAACCGAGGAACACGAGCCACACCAGCCCCACGCCGGCGCTGGCCACAGCGACCAGCGCCATGACCCGTCCGATGACGACCCGGGATCGGTCGGTCACGTCTCTCTCCTCGGATGACGATAGGCCTGAACCGGGGTCACACGTCCCTTCACCGCTTGCGGCTCCAGATCGTCCACTTCGGGTTTGTCGGTCAGCCCCAGCCAGGTCGGCTCGCTCAAGACCGTCTCTCCGGGCTCGGCCCATTGCTGCAGTCGCTGGGTCAGGTTCACCGTGTCTCCGACCACGCTGTACTCGAGTCGCTCATCGGAGCCGAGGAGGGCAGCTGCGACATTCCCGGTGGAGAGCCCGATGCCGAGACCGAAGGGATGGAGCCCCTCCCGTTGCCAGTCGTCGTTGACAACCACCTGGGCTTCGTGCATCCGCTTGGCCGCCATCAGCGCCCGATCGGCGTGATCAGGACATGGCTCTGGCGCGCCGAACACCGCCATCACCGCATCACCGACGAACTGCATGACGGTCCCCCCACTGTCGAGGATGACGCGATTCATCTCGGCACGGTGGCGGTTCAGCTGACCTGCCAGGGCCGAGGGCTCCGTTCGCTCTGCTATCCCCGAGTACCCGCGGATGTCGGACATGAGGACCGTGACCTCCAGATCCTCGGTCTCCCCGATCCTCCTCCCGTCGCGTCTCATCTTCTCGGCAAGGCCGGTGGGGAGGAGACGGGACAGCTCCTCTCCCTGTTCTTCTCTCACCGCGATGGCCCTCTGCAACATCTTCAGGCGGCTGATCGCAGCCGTGCTCCCGGCGGAGACGCCGTCGGCGAGACGGACCCAGAGTTTCTCGATACGGGCATCGACATCGGCGGGCGTGGTGCGCATTGCAATGGCGATCGCCTTGATCGGAGTGCCCTGTGCCACAGCCTCCAACAGGGTCTCCTCCTCGGTGGTGAGAGCGCCGTCGACCGAGACGGGCTTGGTCAAAGCTTCCACGATCTTGGGGTCAAGCATCGAGCCACCGGTGGCGACCTCACGAATGGCGCGCGATAGCTGATCTCCCTCGGCTACACGGTCCTTGAGCAGGTAGGCGTATCCGGCAGCTCCCTCCGACAACAGTGCGACCGCGTACTCAGGATCGTCGTATTGAGAGAGGATGACGATGCCCGTGCCGGGATGCATCTTGCGCACCATCTTGGCGGCCTCGATCCCCTCCCTCCGAAACGACGGGGGCATACGGATGTCGGTCACCAGGACGTGTGGCGGGTTTGCCTCCGCGGCGGCGACCAGCTCGTCGTAATCGGAAGCCACCCCCGTGACCTCGATGTCGTCGGCCAGGTCGATGAGAGTGCGAACACCCTCTCTGACAAGGAGGTTGTCGTCCGCCAGAAGAACGGAGATGGTCAAGTCACGCCCCCGGCTTGTAAACCATCAGAAACACC
>JBAVPF010000550.1:0-3806 GCA_049692815.1 Acidimicrobiia bacterium | reverse complement strand
CCCCACCCCCTGTGCCGCCACCACGCCACGGTCCACCGCGGCCAGGGCCGCCTGCGCTTCCCCTCGCAGCTCGCCCACGCCGTCACGTAGCTGGCGGAGGAGATCCACCATCTGGCGACTCACCCTGACGAAGTCCCCCGGAGCGAGCCCGCCGGTGCCCAGATCGTCGAACGACGAGCCCGAGGCCCATTCGAAGGCGGCGCGCCCGAACCCGGGATCGGGGCGTCTGGTCGGTGACAGTCGGTATCTGGTCTCCATCCGATGCAGCTCCGCCCAGAGACGCTCTAGCTCCTCCCAACGCTCGGCCAGGCTCGCTGTGGGCCAATCGGGCGGTGAGGAATGGTCGGTCCTCGGCTCGTAGACGAAGGTCGACGCCAGGGCTGCCAGCTCGGCGAACTCGAGACCGTAGAGGAGGCCGTGCTCGACGGCCTCGGCCACGAGGAGGTCGGACTCGTTGTAGATCTTGCGCAAACGCTGCCCACGGGGGGTGAGCGACCAGCCGTCGAGATAGCCGAGCTCACCCAACAGCATGCGGATCGAGCCGAACTCCTCCACCAGGCCGAAGCCCTCCGAGCGATGGAGGCTGCGCTGCTGCTCGAGCCGAATCCTCAGCCTCCTGGCCCGTCTGAGCGACGACACGTGGTGGGCGGCGTCAGGGCACTCGGCGACCGGGTGGTCGACGTTCATGTGTGACTTCGGGCTGCGATCGCCGTGACTGGGCGGAACCTTCCTCAGCTTGCGCACCGCGTCCTGCACGAAACGACGGTCCCTGGGACGGAGAGGTTGGGGCAGCTCGATGCTGGCGACCCGTTCACTCGCATCCGGGATCTGCCGGTATCCGATGGTCGAGACCCTCCCCGACGTGGACAGGACCAGATACCGCGCTCCCCCGTTCTTGGAAGACAGCCGCTTCAGCACCAGGTACCTCCCGTCCCGTGCACCACCGTTCACATCTACGACCGCGCCCGGCCCCAGGAGTGATGCGATGCCGTCACGACGATGCGACGGCCCGGCCGCCTCGACCATAGACAGATACTCCTCCACGTCGCCTCGCTCACAGCGGGCCTCTGCCTCCTCCTTGGCGAGCTGATGCTCGAGCGCCTCGATGCGCTCCCCCCGCTCCGATCTGGTGTCCTCCCTCTGGAAGGCGGCGAACGATGCCTCGAGAAGCTCCTTGGCCTGGGCCTCCTCGTAGTTGGCGACCAGGTTGGCGGTCATGTTGTAGGTCGGCCTGAAACTCGACTTCAGCTCGTGCGAGCCGACAGAGGCAATCTCAGTCACCTGGCGAAACCTCACGAACGGCGAGTGCAGGACGACGCCGAAGCCCTCGACGTCGATTCCCCTCCGCCCCGCCCTCCCGGTCAGCTGGGTGTAGTCGCCGGGCTGGAGCAGCTCGTGTGACTCCCCGTTGAACTTGCTGAGGTTCTCGATCACGACCGACCTGGCCGGCATGTTGATGCCCAGCGCCAGGGTCTCGGTGGCGAAGACGGTCTTCACCAGGCCCTGCTTGAACAGCTCCTCCACGGTCTCCTTGAACGCAGGGACGAGACCGGCGTGGTGTGCCGCGAACCCCGATTCGAGAGTCGTCAGCCACCGGTCGTAGCCGAGGACGGCCAGATCGGAGTCGGAGAGGTGAGCCGTCCGCTCCTCGACGATCTCACGAATACTCGACCGCTCGTCTGCGGTGGTGAGTCGGAGCCCCGACTCGGCGAGGCGGTCGGCCGCGGTGTCACAGCCGACACGGGAGAAGATGAAGTAGATGGCCGGGAGCATCGACGCCGCGGCCAGCTCTTCAACGACGTCGAACCGGTTCGGCGTCTTGAAGCGCTTCCTCCTGCCCCGCTCCAGGCCCAGCATGTGGTCGAGGCGGGGATTCACCCTGCGCCGGCCATCCCGGATCACGAACATAGGCAGCAGATGCAGGGCGCGGGTCCCCGAGCGATCCTTGATCATGTACATCGACTCGAGCGGCACTGGCCGCTCGTCACTGCTGACGAGGGTCGTGGGGCCTCTTCGCTCCGCTATCCAATCGGAGAACTGCCGGTTGTTGGAGATGGTGGCCGACAGGCACACGAACTTGACGTGGGGAGGACAGTGGATGATCACCTCCTCCCAGGCCGCACCCCGGGACGGATCCTGGAGATAGTGGGCCTCGTCCAGGATCACCGTCGCCACGTCGTCGAGCCGGTCGGGGTCGGCGTAGATCATGTTCCGCAGCACCTCGAGGGTGGCCACGATGATCGGGGCGTCCGGGTTGACGACGTTGTCGCCGGTCAGCAGCCCCACCTCACTTTCCGGGTACGCGGCAGACAGGTCGGCAAACTTCTGGTTGGAGAGAGCCTTGATCGGGGTCGTGTAGAAGACACGCAGACCCGAGCTCCTGGCCAGATGGGTTGCCGCCTCCGCCACCAGGGTCTTGCCGGCGCCGGTGGGGGCGGTGACGACGACGGAGTCTCCCGACTCGATCCACTCGGCGGCTTCGACCTGGAAGGCATCGGGCTCGAACTCGTAACCCGACCAGAACGAGTCCAGGCTCATTTCTTGAGGACCAGACGCACCAGCCAGTAGACGATCTCGTACATGATGTACATCGGCACCGCCAGGATCATCAGGTTGACGACGTCGCCGGTGGGTGTGATCAGCGCGGCGGCCGTCACCACAGCCAGGATCGCCCACCGCCGGCCACTGGCGAGCTGCCGTGAGGAGACCACACCCGCTGCTGCCGCGGCGAAGAGGAACACCGGATACAAGAAGGCGGCGCCGAACGCCATCAGGAAGCGGAGGACGAACGAGTAGTACTCCCCGATGAGCAGGTCGTTCTCGACGTTGGGGAAGATGTTGAGCAGGAAGTGTAAACCTCTGGGCAGCACGAAGTAGCCGAACGCCACCCCCCCGATGAAGAGGACCACCAGCGAGGAGACGATGGGCACCGCCCACTTGCGCTCCCGTGCAGTCAGCGCCGGGTTGATGAACGCCCATATCTGGTAGAGGATCACCGGGCTGGCGAGGATCACCCCTCCGAAGAAGGAGACCCGCATCAAGACACCCCACTCCTCCCCCGCCCGCAACGCCTGGAACGAGTTTCCCGGAGCGGCCTCGTAGAACGGCTTCTCCAGGATCTCACGCAGTGGAGTGGCAAAGATGAATGCGACGACCACACCCACCATCACGGCGATGCCGCATTTGAGGATCCGCCATCGCAACTCCTCGAGATGGCTGAGTATGGACTGTGGCGCGTCGCTCACTCGGAGGGCTCTTCGTCGGCCTCGGCGGCCTGGTCCTCGCCGCTGGCCGTCTCGTCGACGCTCTCACCTTGGATCCGCTCCAGGTCACGCATGGCGTCCTCGGGCGTCGGCCCGGACAGCGGCTTCGGGCCCTTCCACTCGAAGCCCTTGCTGGTGTCGGCTATGTCCCGGCGCACCTCGTCCAGCGGCGCCTTCATCTCCTCCAGAGGTGTCTTGATCTCATTCAAGGGCCCTCTGATCTCGTCCCCGAGTTGCTTGAACTCCCCGACCTCGGCTTCGAGCCCCGCAGTGATCTCCCGGGCGGCCCGACGAAGCTCGGCTGCCCAGTGACCCGCCTTGCGGGCCAGTTCGGGGAGGCGCTGCGGTCCCAGGACGACCAGGGCCAGCAGGGCGATGATGATGAGCTCGCCGGTCTGCATGAGCCGATGGTAAATGCTGCACGAGCTTGGCTCCGCCAAGCGGCGGTCCTTGCTGCGCCAGACTTGCCCCAGACGTGGTGAAAGGGTGACGATGCGAGCTTGGCTGCGCCAAGCGGCGGGCCTCGCTGCGCCAGACTTGCCC
>JBAVPF010000549.1:0-36504 GCA_049692815.1 Acidimicrobiia bacterium | reverse complement strand
TGCCACGGCAGCGGCCAGATGCACCGAGGCAGCCCCGTCGGCGACACGGTGCTCGAGTCGGGTGCCGGCACCTCGCGCCGGCGGCACCCGAACGGCCACCCCGCGATGGTCGAATCCCCAGTTTGCGTAGTAGCCGTTGAGCTGTCCCGGCTGCAGCCGCTTGTAGGCATTGACGGTCGGTGCCACCAGGGCCGTCAGTGAGACGTGGTCGTTGACAAGTCCCGCGATGCAATGACGGGCCAGGGGGCTGAGACCATCGGAGGCGGACTCGTCGGCGAAGACGTTGTCGCCGTTCTCGTCGAGCATCGAGAAGTTGACGTGGACACCGTTTCCGCCTCTATCGGTGATCGGCTTTCCCATGAACGCCAACAGATGGCCCTTCTTGGCTGCGATCTCTTTGGCCATGACGCGGAACAGGAAGGCGTCATCGGCAGAACGCATCGCCTCGTCGTAGCGAAGAGTCAGCTCGAACTGGCCGTCGTCGTACTCGGAGTTGACCGATTCCAGCTCGATGCCCATGTCGCGGGCTGTGTTCATGATCTCCTCGATCGTCCCGCTCGGGTCGACCGCCGTTCCCGTGCCATAGACGTAGGAGCCTGGAGTGTGTATGGGTTGCCATCCACGGTTGCCGTCCGGCTCGAACAGGAAGGCCTCCAGCTCGAAGCCGAGCTGAGGCGTGTAGCCGAGGTCTTTCCATTCGCCGATGACGCGCTCGAGGATCGACCTCGGAGCGAGTTCTATGGGGGACCCGTCTTTCGATATCGAGGCGACGACCACGCCCGTGTCCGTCTCCCACCCTGGTCGGATGGCCTCGATGGGAAAGCGGGCCTCGACGTCGGGGAAGCTCTCGTGGTGTGCTCCCGGGAAAGGCATCATCACTCGATTCAGCTGCAGGGAGAACAGTGCGACACAGTGGTTGCTGCCTTCTTCTGCTCGGGTGCCCGAGAGGTACTTGCCACGTGCCAGGCCGAGATGGTCCGGCCACAGGAACCGAACGCGGTCGTAGGTGGTGTGTGTCAGACCTCAACCTCCTATCCGAGACCGGCCGGGAAGAGCCGGTCGAGTGACGCCAGACAGTACCAAGAGTCTGCTCCCGGCTGCCGGGCGTGGACCCAACACGGCGTTGATAGGCTGCGACCGTGCGCGCTCTCGTCGTCGAACACGACTCACTGTCGACCCCGGAGCGAGTGGGGGAGCATCTGGAACGGAGGGGCGTCTCTCTCGAGCCGTTCATCGTGGTGCACGATCTCGAGAATCCTGAGGTGGATGTTGCTTTTCCGGAGGCAGATGGCCACGACCTCGTGGTCCTCATGGGAGCCCCCTGGTCTGTCTACGAATCGAGGGTGCAGAGATGGGTGCGACCCGAAATGGAGCTCGTGAGTCGTCATCTCGCCCGGGGTACCCCGGTTCTCGGCATCTGCTTCGGCGCACAAATCATGTCCAGCTGTCTGGGCGCGACCGTTTCCAGGACCTCACGGCCCGAGTACGGCTGGGGAACCGTCGAATCGAGGTCACGGGACATCGCCCCCGGACCCTGGTTTCAGTTTCATCACGACGAGTTCTCCCTGCCGGATGGGGCCATGCCTTTGGCCCACACAGAGTCCGGTCTTCAGGCCTTTGCCTACCAACGCAGTCTCGGTGTCCAATTCCATCCTGAGGTGACTGCACGTCTGGTTTCCTCCTGGTTCGCGGTCGGTGGCGACGTCGAGCTCACCGAAGCCGGCATCGATCCGGACGATCTGGTGGAAGAGACCTCCCGTCTTGCCCCCCTTTCGCAGCCGGCGCTGGAGCGGATGCTCGACTGGTGGCTCGACGAGCTGGCCGGCGGCTGACCCCTGCGATTCCGGTCACACGAGGAACAGCGGCGGCAACGGGGACCCGTGCCCTTGGTGATGAGAGCAGCATTGGGACACCCCGGATTACACCCTCGTTTCGGCTGCATGGGCCTCACCTCCACGCCTAGATTCGGCCGGTAGTCGACAGAGGAGGAGGAATGTCGAGTGGAGACGATTCCGGCGTAAGGCTGGAAGCAGCGGCAGTCGGGTTCCCAACAGCCCTGGCCACCGCGGTCGGATTGATCATCGCAGGCTCGGTCCTGCTCACGGCGCAAACAGGATTCGGTGCTGGTGGCTATGTGTTCGCCTGGGCGATCTTGATCGCTTTCATCCTGATGCTCGCCCAGTCGGCCAGTTTCTCGGAGGCAACGGGGTTCCTACCCACCGCGGGCTCCGTGTACGACTACATCGCCGCCGGGCTCGGCAGATTCTGGGCGATAACTGGAGCGTTGGCCGCCTATCTGCTCGTCCACGTCTTCGCCGGCGTGGCAGAGACGGCAACCGCCGGGGTATTCGCCTCCTTCAACTTCAACTTCCTGGAGAGCTTCCAGGAGTCGGGCTCCTGGTGGATCGGGGTGGCGTTGCTCGTGATCCTGGCAGTCGTGAACATGCTCGGCATCCGACCGTATGCGTCGACGGAGATCGTGATGACTGCCGTGATGTGGGGGACACTGATCATCTTCGGCCTCGTCGGGGTCTTCTCGGCGAAGCAGTCGAGCATCACGGGTGTCTTCGGCGAGTCCTTCGTCGGCACGGACCTGGAGGCCGTGCTCACGATGGTTGGGTTGGCCCTCTTTCTCTTCGTCGGCGTCGAATATGTGACACCGCTGGCCTCCGAGTTGAAGGAACCCTCCCGCACGGTGCCGAGAGCGATGTACATCGGAGTCACTGCTGTTGCGATCGCCATGTTCCTCTACGGAGTCGCCGTGGCTCGACAGGTCGAGAACGTCGATCTAGGAGGTGGCACGTTCATCCTGGACACGCCATTGGCGATACCCGCCTTTGCCCAACAGGTCATGGGTGACTTCGGTCAGGTTTGGTTGGGCATCGCAGTACTCCTGGCGTCGGCTGCGACGTTGAACACGGTGCTGGCCGGGGTGGCGAGGATCTTCTACGGGATGGCCAAGGACGGCACGCTGCCCAAGATCTTCGGTTATCTGCACCCGAGGTACAAAGAGCCCTGGGTTGGCATCATCCTGGTTGCCGTCATCGGCATCGTCGGCGCCATCATCCTCGACGGTGACGTGCCCTCGATCATCAACCTGATCCTGGCCGCGGTCATGGCCTGGATCTTCAGCTACATCCTCGTGAACATCTCGGTGATTGTGTTGCGGGCGAGACGTCCGGACCTCGATCGCCCCTACAAGACACCCTTGTATCCGTTGCCACAGGTGCTGTCGTCGCTGGGGATGTTGGTGGCCGCCTGGTACATCGCCCCGCCGGGCACGACCCGTGGTGAGATCTACACGCCGTTCTTCATCATGCTCGGGGTCTGTGCCGTCTATGCCCTGGTATGGACGTACGGGGTGCAGAAGATCAATCCATGGAAGCCGGTGCCCCCAGAACAGTTGATGGCCGAGGAAGGCATCCAGTCGTAGTGAGAGGGACGGGCTCGAAACCGGGCCCGCCTTCCTCCCGCCTGGTGGCGATGCTCGCCGGTGATCTTCCTCAGCATCACCGTGAACCAGGTGAAGGCGGGCGGGTTCGGTTTGTGCCGACGGCGGGCGGGCTGGTCTTGGACGTGGCCTCGCGCGCCGAGAAGAGATTTCTGGGAAGAACCGAGATCGCGGTTTTCGAGACCCACTACAAAGCCTCCCTGGACGACACTTGGTCGGTCGAGTTGAAACACACCGGAGGGCTGAAGCGAACGGGAATCAACGGCAGGGCAGCGTCCGGCGAACGAGCGGAGCAGATCGCGGAGTTCCTCGCCGGTGACGAGGGCTTGACCGCTGCCGCGCTGCCACTTGACTTCACCAGGTTCGAGGTACATGGCGACGTCACAGGCTCCATGACCCGGGTTGAGCTCATGGGAGCGAGCCATGTGGCGATTGCACTGCCGCCGATGCGCTCTTACGTCCGTTTGTACGATGACCAACGGGAGGCGTTGCTCTCGACGCTGGCTGAGCTGGGCCGGGCGCTCGACGACCTCGCCACCCGGACTGCATCACCGGAGCCCTCCGGCTGATCGATCCCACTCCACGCGCAGCGAGCCTGGGCCACGGAATTCGAAGCCGTGGAGTGTGAGCTCGTCGCCGCTTTGGAGACGGAGGCCAGGGAGACGCTCGAAGAGCGTTCTCGTCCCGACTCGGACTTCCTGGCGTCCCAGCCACTCGCCGATGCAACGATGGACACCGAGTGCGAATGCGGCGTGTTGGCCCTCCCGTCTGTGCAGGTCGATGCGTCCTGGATCGGACCAGTGATCGGCGTCCAGATTGGCCGAGCGGAGCACACCGGCGACGAGACTCCCCTCCGGGATTGTGACTCCGCCGATGGCGACGTCCTGGGTCGCCATTCGCGTCACCGTTCCGACCGGTGAGAACACACGGAAGACCTCTTCGATGAACCTCGCCCAACCGCGTGGCTCGCTCTCGAGTTGATCCCGGAGGCCATCGTCGGCCAGCAAAGCCCAGGTCGCCAGTCCTATCCCGTCACGAGGCTCATTGATTCCCCCCGAGATCATGAGCCGCACGTTGTTGACGATCTCATCCCGGTTGATCCGACCCTCCTGCTCCATCCGGAGGAAGTGGCCGAGGGCCGATTCGTCGGGAGCCTTCTCCAATTGGCCGATCTTCTCCGCCAGGGCCTCACCCAGCCCGCGCTTGGCCTGGTCGCCGATCGCCTTTAGCTCCGGGTCGTCCTCGAAGTTGGCCAGGTCCGTGATGAGCCCGTTGCACCATCCCCACAACTGCTGCCAGGTGATGTTGTCCAGACCGAGGACGGTCTGGAGCGAGATCGTGGCCACCGCAGTGGCGTACGTTTCCATGATGTCGGCTTGGCCGGCGGCGACGAAGTCGTCGATGAGGCCATCGCACACTTCCGAAAGCCGCTCTTTCACGAAGCGGCCGCTGGTTCCGCCGGGTTGGAACACCGACACCATGGCGGTCTTGAGACGTGTGTGGTGCGGAGGATCGACGGTGAGCATGTTCTCCCCGAGCGTCCTGGCGAGGAAGGACGGCTCCGTCGCCGCGGTGAACAGCTCGGGGTGGTCTTCCACATGCTGGATGTCGTCCCACCGGGTGACCAGCCACATGTCCATGGACGGGACGTACGCCACCGGCTGGTTCGCTCGAAACGAGGCCAGGATCGGGTCGGGGTCTCGGTCGAGGTCTTCCAGCGAGACGGTCTCGGCGTTTCCGGTCACGGAAGGCTCGTGTGATTCGACGTAGCCACGGGAGGCGAGCCTATAGCGCGGTGTCGGCCTGGGGGGTCGACAGTTGCCGTTTGGGCGCCCTCGACCGGGGTCAAGCGGATCGGTTGCCCTCGACGACTCGGTGTTTGCCCGGAGTCCAACGCCCTGGGTCGTAGGTGTCACTGGCGAACGTGAATGGCTCAACCTCGAGGTCGGTGGCCATCGTGTCGTTCCAACGATTGAGAAAGCCGAAGAGGGAGACGACTGCCATGATCTCGACGATCTCGCCCTCGGTGTAGTGCTCCCGGAGCGCGTCGAAGTGCTCTGGCCTGGCCATGCTGGGTTGCAGAGAGGCGTCACGCGCCATGCGGAGGGCCGACCGCTCGGCCTCGGAGTAGAGCGGGCTGGTCTCGAATTCCCATACCGCAGCGATCTTGTCTGAGTCGACACCGCGTTCCCGGGCGTCGACCGCTTCGTGGGCCTGGCAGTAGCGGCAGCCGGCCGACTGGCTGGACACGATCGCGATCAGCGGCTTCAACTCGATGGGCAGGGTGCCGGTTCGCCAGATCTTGGTTATCAGATCCGAGAAGGCGCGCAGTATCTCGGGTCGTCTCGCCATCGTGTACAGGCTGTTGGGCACAAAACCCAGCGTGTCGTCGTAATGTCGGAACAGCTCCTCCAACTCGGGGAGATCCTCACGGTGTAGCGGATCGAGGTTTGCCACCCGTCAGAGCCGCCTCACGCCAACTGGACTCTCACCGGGAGATGCTTGATCCCCCGGATGAAGTTGGAGCGAAGCCTATGCACCGGGCCCACCACCTCGATGTTGGCCAGCCGGGGCAACATTTCCTCCAGCGTCACCCGCACCTCGAGACGAGCCAGCCAGGCCCCGAGACAGAGGTGCCGGCCGCTCCCGAACGCAAGATGGTCTGTTGGGTTGCGGCGAATGTCGAACCGATAGGGGTCGGGGTAGTGCTCCTCGTCGAAGTTGGCCGAGATGTAGTACATGACCACCTTGTCACCTGCGGCGATGGGGATCCCGCGCAGTTCGGTGTTCCGGGTGGCGGTTCGTCGGAAATGCATGGTCACGGTCGAATAGCGAAGGATCTCCTCGGCGGCCGATGACATCAGACCAGGGTTCTCTCGGAGCTCCTCCATCTGATCCGGGTGATCGATGAGGAAGGTCAGACCGTGGCTGAGGGTGTGCCGGGTGGTCTCGTTCCCGGCCACCATCAGCAGAGAGAAGAAGTTCTTGAATTCGAGGTCGGTCAGGGGCACGCCATCGGGCTCGGCGGTCAGCAGCGTGGTGACGATGTCATCCCGTGGATCATCACGCCGCTCTCTGGCGATCCGCTCGGCAAACTCGAAGACCTCCAGGGCGGCAGGGCTGCGGAATGGGAGGAGGCGGTAATCCTCGGTGTCCACCTGGTCGACGACGAACCGCGTGTACTCGGGGTCGGTGTGGCTGATCATCTGATCCCCCCAGTCGACCATGCGGTCTGCATCCTCTTCGGGCACTCCGAGGAGCCTGCAGAGAAGCCGGATGGGGAGCTCACGGGAGACCTCTGTCACGAAGTCGAACTCACCGAGTGGAAGCACCCGGTCCAACACCTGGCGCGCCAACGCCCGGAAGGCGTTCTCGTAGGTGGCGATGACACGGGGGGTGAATCCACGTGAGACCAGCCGGCGAAGCCGGGTGTGCTCCGGTGGGTCGAACTCCATCATGGTCCGTCGGGCTTCCAGCTCGTCGGGTGCCATCTCCTCCAGCCGGATTCCCTTGGTGGTGGTGAAGGTCTCATGGTCCCGGCTCACCTGGCCGACATCATCGAACTTGGTCACCGTCCAGAAACCGCTGTTGGGAGACTTCTCTTCGATCCAGGTGATAGGGGATTCCCGTCGGAGCCGGGCGAAGGTGGCGTGTGGGACGTCGTCGAGGTATGTGTCGTGTTCGACGATGTCGGCGTAGGCGTCGCCCAGTTCGAGTTTGGTAACAGTCAACGGTCACTCATTTGGGGGCGGGCCGAGTCTATCGAGCCGAGTGCGGCTGTAACCTCGCCGATCATGGTCCGCAACCCAGGCCGTGCTGAGGTGGTCGGGAGCCTCCTCCGGCCGCCGTCACTCAAAGCGGCTGTCGCGTCGTTCTATGGAGAGGGGCACAGGGCGGTTCTCGATGAAGAGCGCGAGAGGAGCGCAGCTGAGCTTCGGCGTGCCGAGGACGAGGCGATCGCCGATGTCGTGCAACGCCAGATCGATCTCGGTCTCGACGTCGTCACCGACGGGGAGTTCCGGCGCTTCATGTTCCTCAACTCCTTCTGGGACGCCGTCAGAGGCTTCTCCACCGACGACAACCCGATCGAGTTCCGCAACGATGACGGCGATACGGTGGTTTGGCATGTCCACAAGGTCGTCGCCGAGCTGGAGAAGGTGGACAGCCCGGCGGCGAGGGAGGCCCGCTTCCTGGCCAATCTCACTGATCACCCTTTCAAGGTCACCTTCCCGGCGGGCTCGATCTTCTCCAACCCGTACACGTGGAAACCGGGGGTGAACGATCACGTCTATCCGACCAGGCAGGATCTGACCGATCATTCCATGACCATCGAGAGGCAGCTCGTCACCGAGGCCATCGACGAGGGTGCGGGTTATGTCCAGTTCGACTTCCCCATGTACCCGTTCCTGGTCGACGACCGTTGGCGACAGCAGATGATCGCCGACGGCTTCGATCTGGATGACGTCATGGACGAGGCGATCGCCGCCGACAAGGCCGTGCTCGATGCCATCCCCGATGGAGTCACCACGGGTCTCCACATCTGCCGCGGGAACTACAGATCGAGGTTTCTCTGCGAGGGCTCGTTGGAGCCTGTAGCCGAGAGGATCTTCAACGAGCTGGACTACGACGTCTTCCTGGTCGAATGGGAGGACCAGGAGCGGATGGGTGATGTCTCCCCTATCCGTTTCCTCCCGCCGGGCCGGGTGATGGTGCTGGGTGTGGTCGGCACGAAGACATCCCGGATTCAACCCGACGACGAGTTGCTCTCCCGGATCGAGGACGCACAGCGGTATCTCGATCTCGATCAACTCGCCATATCGCCGCAGTGCGGGTTTGCCTCGGTCATCGACGGCAACGAGCTCGACGAGGCCGTGCAATGGGAGAAGCTCGCCTCCGTGGCCCGGGTGGCAGATCGCGTCTGGGGTTGAGCCCTCCGCCGCAGGTCAGATGGTCACGTCGAGGAAGCCGTCGCTGGTGAGCTCGAACGTCTGCAAGGGAAGATCTGCGGGGCCTTCGATGACTTCGCCCGTTGCCAGATCGAACACCGAGAAGTGGCACAGACACGTGAGCTCGGTCCCGTCGACCTCACCGTCGTCGACGAGGTCACACGCTTCGTGCGTGCACTCCGGGTCGAACGCGTAATACACCCCGTCCGACCGTGTCACGGCGATTTCTCGCCCGGCGACGTCGAAACGTTTGATCTCGCCTTCTGGCACATCCGAGGCCGGGGCGACGACGACTATTGACACCTCCGATCCCGTCTGGTGACCCTACCGATCGGCGGAGACTCGTGGTTGATAACGTTGCCCGGTCTCAGGATATGAATGGCCCACCTCGCATCGTGCTCGTACTCAGTGAGAACTGGACCCTGGTCGACCCGAGAAACCCTGCCCGGCTCCTGGAGATGGCTCAGGTCGCCGAAGACTCCGGTATCGACGCCGTCATGCTGTCCGAGCACGTCGTGTTGGGTGCTTCCGCGGAGAGCTCAGGTGCGATGGAGAACCCCCGTGACTATGCAATGCCGGGCAACCAGGACCCGGCAATGCCATGGCCCGATTCTCTCGTACTGGCCGGAGCGATCGCAGCCGTCACTTCCACCATCAGGATTGCACTCGCCGCCGTCATTGCCCCCTTGCGTCACCCGCTCCTGCTTGCCAAGCAGCTCGCCACGCTCGACCTCCTGTGCCTGGGTCGTCTCGTCGTTCAGCCGACTGTCAGCTGGCACGAAGACGAATACCGTGCGCTCGACGTGCCGTTTCGGGAGCGAGGGAGTCGTCTCGATGAGCACCTCGCCGCATGGGCTCGGGTCTGGGCCGAGACACCGGCCGGCTTCTCAGGAAGGCACTATGAGTTCGAGGACGTGTATCTCGAACCGAAGCCCACGAGACCCGAAGGACCCCCGATGTGGATCGGCGGGAGCTCCGGGCACCCGGCGGTGGTCAGGAGACTGGTCGGCTATGGCAGCGGCTTCCATCCGCTGGGCCAACCAGGCGATGATGAGCTCGCCCTTCTGCGGGAGGCTCTTCGCCATGCCGGCCGGGATCCTGACGAGCTCGAGTGGGTTGGTGGCATTCGAGCTCGATTCCCCGACGATCATTCGCCGGCCGACCTGGATGAGGCAATGGAGCAGATCCCGGCACAGGTGGAGCGTGGCTTTGGATCCATCTGCGTCAAACCCTCACAGTTCATCGATGACATCGACGAGCTGCCCGGTTTCTGTGAGCGCGTAGTCCGTCGTTCGGGCGAGCTGGTTTCCCGATGACCACCGCTGGGGTGGCCATCGTCACCGGGGGTGGCACCGGGATCGGCGCCGCATCAGCATCCCTCTTGGCCCACCGAGGAATGGATGTGATCGTCACCGGCAGACGGAGAGGGCCCATTGAGGAGACCGCAGACCGCATCGGGGGCATGGCCGTCGTGGCCGACGTCACAGATCAGGACGACTGGAACCGGGTGGTCGAGCAGGCCGAGGGCCGATTCGGGGGTGTGGACGTCCTCGTGGCAAACGCCGGCATAGAGGCTTTTGGCTCGGTGGAGTCGGTGACGCTGGACGAGTGGCGAACCGTTCAGGAGACCAATGTCGACGGTGTCATGCTTGGCATCCGCGCCGTGGTGCCGTCAATGCGCCGCCGAGGAGGTGGCGCCATCGTCGTCGTCTCTTCGGTCGCGGGGCTCGCCTCAGGGCCGGAGTACGCGGCATACGTCACGTCCAAGACCGCACTCCTCGGGCTCGTGCGCTCCGCCGCAGTGGACCTCGGCGGGGACGGCATCCGGGTCAACGCCATATGCCCGGGATGGACACGGACGGAGATGAGCGAGCGAGAGACGAGGGAAATGGCGGCCGAACAGGGCATCACGGTGGAACAGATGTGGGCCAGGTTGGTCGCGCCGCTGCCGCTGGCCCGCCCCGCAGATCCGATGGAGATCGCGGCTTGTGTCGAGTTTCTCGCCGGACCCGGTTCCTCGTTCATCACGGGTGCCACTCTCGTCGTGGATGGTGGTGGCTCGGCCGTCGATGTTGGGACCCTTGGCTTCAAGGGATAGCGCCGAGCTCAAGCGATTCTCCCAATCGGCCGGTAGTCCGCTGTGTCTCGGCGGGCCAGGAGCCGTCGCCGCTGTTATCGGCAACCACGTTCGCGGATGGAGGTTGCGCATCTCCACCGTGACAGTGGCGGAAGACGGTCATGACGCCACCGATGCGAATCAGCGACCCACCGACTGAGACATCTGGAAGACAGCCACCGGTCAGTATCGCGGTGTGGAGAGCCAGGGTGTTGGCTCGGCCGGTCGCAGGCTGGGGTCGTTGGCCTTTTGGATGATGCGGTCCAGATGGGCTGTGCTCGCGCTCGTCTCCACCTATGTCGGCTACATCGGCCTGATCCTCATCCTCGCCCCGGGAGATGAGCCGGCGGCCCCGCTGCTCATGGCCGTCCCGATCCTGATCGCCGGGGCCTGTCTCGGGTTGCGGGCGGCGCTCCTGGTCACAGTCACACTGCTTCTGGCTACTTCACTGATCCTCGAGCTGAACGGAGCCGGAGTCGCCGAGACCGTCAGCACATACAGAGGCATCCCCATCCTGATGCTCGTGGTTATGGGGGTCGTGGTGGGGAGACTCCACGACGTCTCGGTGGCGATGGCGAAGGAGATACGGCGCTCCAGGCTCGTTGAGCACGAGCTGAGAGCCGCTGAGGCTCGTCTCGAGGGTCTGCTCGACTCCAAGGACCAGCTCATAGCGTCCGTGGGCCACGAACTGCGGACCCCGTTGACCGCTGTCCTCGGCTTCGCCGAGTTGCTCCGGGTGGGGGACGCCACCGACATGGAGCCGGATGAGCGTGAGGAGATGGTCGAGTTCATTGCCCGAGAGGCTTTCGACCTCTCCGGGATCGTCGACGACCTCCTGGTCGCCGCCCGCATTGAGATCGATCGGCTCGAGGTGACGAGGTTTCCCACATCGCTACGGGCCCAGGTGTCTCAGGTGCTCGAGGGTTGGGAGAAATCCCAGCTCCCCGACCTGGAGGTTGCCGGTAACGACGTTCGAGCCGTGGCCGACCCTGCCCGGGTTCGTCAGATCTTGCGCAACCTGATCACGAACGCCATTCGCTACGGGGGCGACCGCATCGTGGTGAGAGTTGGGGAGGAGGGGGCCTCGGCATTCGTAGAGGTCGCCGACAACGGCCAAGGTCTGCCCAAAGCCGAATGGGAGCGGATCTTCGAGCCTCACTACCGCTATCACGCCGAGCCAACGCGCCCAGGCTCCGCAGGTCTCGGGCTCACCGTCTCCCGGGGCCTCGCCGAGAGGATGGGGGGAAGTCTCACCTATCGCCACGACGGTCAGATGAGCAGGGTGAAGCTGGTGCTGCCGATGTTTGGAGAGGGCATTTGACAGTGGGGCTCCCATGATCCGCTCCTGCAATGTGGGACCGACCCGTCCGCGCTAACTTCCGGTCCAATCGAAAGGTGGGCTCTTGGAGGAAACGATCCTCGCAATTCACATCCTGTCTGCCGCGGCCTGGATCGGCACGGCAGTGTTCTTCGGCTATGCGGGTCCGCGATTTCGCGACATCGGCGGGCCTGCCGTCGCAGGCTGGATCCGTGTCGCCATGGGGGCGATCCCGCGCTTCGTCTCCCCGGTGGCGATCCTGACTGTCCTGTCGGGCGCCACCCTGGTCACGGTCGAGGATCAGTGGGGCTGGGGGGACGGTTTCGTCTGGATCGGCTTCGCCGTGTTCGTGGTCACGCTGTCGATCGGTCTCGGCTGGAATGCCCCCAACATGCGCAAAGCTCTCTCCGCTCTGGAGAGCAAGGACTTCCCGTCCGTGGGCGCAGCGATGAAGAAGGTGGCCAACGCCGGGCTCGTCATCGTGGCTCTGCTGTTCTTCGCCGAGTTCGCGATGGTGTTTCGGATCGGCGCTGGCTGATCGCCGGCAACGGGCGAGGGACCTTCGTCCTTTCTCGGCGCATGTGCCGGGGGACGAAAGCCTCTTGTGCCCCGACCCCGGCTCAGGTCTAGTGAAGTCCACACGCAAGGAGTGGCATGACTGGTACCGGTGCTCTCACCATCATCGCGGTGACCTGGCTGGTCATAGGTGTCGTCGTGGCGTTCACGATGCGCCGGCGCGGGCATGATTTCTGGGTTTGGCTCGTGCTTGGGGCCGTTCTCGGCCCATTGTCGGTTCCCCTTGCCGTCGAGCGGGCGCGATTCCACCCGGCCGCGTTCGACGAAACTGGTGACCTGAAGCCCTTGTCGGGTCGTTTCGACGTCCTCGCCGGCATCGACGGCTCAGCCGAATCGGTGGCTGCGGTGCGTTCCGCCCTCGCCCTGTTCGGCGATTGTGTCACCAGTCTGACGTTGGCCAGCGTGCTCGACTACGACACCGCCGGCACCTATACGGGAGTGGAGCGCCAGGCGGATGCGGAGACGGGGCTCTCTCGCGCCGCGACCGAGATCGGGTTCGAGCCGGTGGAGACAACAGTCCTGTTCGGTCGTGCCGACAACGCACTGGCGGAGTACGCCGACGAGAGAGGCTTCGAGCTGGTTGTGGTGGGGGCCCGTGGCCACGGGATCTCCGAGGCCCTCTTCGGGAGTGTCACCGGCCGGCTTGTAGGCGGTGTCGCCGTCCCCGTCCTGGTCGGCCCGCGTTCCGAAGAGAGAGTCGAAGCCTGAGCAGGGTCGTATCGCCCCGGTCGGGCTTCAGGAGCGGGAACAGATCTGCCAACCTTTGACTGCGAGGGCAGGTATCGGGTCGCAACGCCAACCCGCCCCGAGAATCCCGAGGACGTCGGGCTCGGGCGTCAGGGCAAGGATCATTCGGTCTGCACCCGCCGCCTCGACCCGGGCCTGGTTCGCGGTGGCGCTGTCAGCCAATGGCCCTCCCCGGCATCCGGAGGCGAATGAGATCGCCGGGTAGTTGAAAGGGCTCAGGAAGAAGCAATCGTCCGAACCGGACCGAGCTTCGACCGCCTCTCCCAATGTGAGAGCGGTGTCGGCGTTTCCCACCTGACGGTCATCCCAGGCTTTGAGAGCCGGGTAGTTCCAGGCGCCGATGAGTAGCACCGACGCCGCGAGGACGATCGTGGCCAGCCCCGTTCTCTCGAGTGCGTGCGAGATGGCCGTTACCCCCAGGGCCGACCCAAGACAGAGCATCCCGTACCCGGGGAGCATGAAACGATCTGCGATCGGCTCGGTGGCGAATAGATATGGGGAGACGAGGAGAGCGGCCGAGGCCATGACGATTCCGGCCATTCGCCGCATCTTCGGCTCCCTTCGAAACAGCCCGGCCATCCCCAGCAGGAGCAGGAGACCGAAGTCGAGTAGCGCCCAACGGTTTATCGGACCGGCCGACCCATCCAAGGTGTGCAGGTAGTCGAGAACGTTGCTCCGCAGGCCACCACCGACTGCTGCGCTTGCTGCATGCAGACGCTGCAGGGGTCCCTCGAACCGAATCCATGCTTCGGCCAGCCACGGCAGCGCTCCGACCGTCAGGCCGCCGAGACTGGCGACGCAAATGGCGACGATCCGGGGACGCGCCTCGAAGAAGGCCACAGCAACGACGCAGACGGCGACGATCACCGCCTCCGTGGGACGCACCAGCATCCCGACCGTCATCACCCCGCCCAACACGAAAAGCGTGGTGCGACTCTCTGATGTGTCGACCCTCAAGGTGATGCCGGTGGCTGCCACCGCGATCAACGCCGAATAGAGATTCGGGTAGACGGCCGACCCGTAATAGACAGCGATCCAACTCGTGGCGAACAATCCGGCGGCGATGGGCGCGGCCCAACGGACGGAACGACACCAGACGACGAACGCGCCGAACAGCCCCGCACTCGAGACCAAGGCGAGATAGCTCCTCAGGACGGGCATCGAGTCCGTGATCGCGGCTACCGGGGCCACGATCAGGGTCACCCCCCGAGCCCGGTGCGCACCCATGCTGAGGGCGTCGGCAAAGGGACTCACCTGTGATGTGTAGATGGCTTCGTCCCAACTGAAGAAGCGTGAAGTGTCCAGCAGGAGCAACTGAGACGACGCGTAGACGACGGCTACGAGGAGGACCCAGGTTTCAGGGCGTCTCAGCCATGCCCTGGCCGGAGGGGTGTGGACGGCTGAGCGGTTTGCCACCGGGGGCAACATTAACGGTCACCCTGAGATCGGTCCTGCTCCACGACCGCGCGCACTGTCGCCATTCCCGACGTGCGGCACCTGGCGCCGTTGGAGCATTCGAACAGCTCAACGCTGCCCTCCTTGCTTCGTGTCGGTTCTGGTGTGAGGCACTATCGACGTGATCGCCAGCTCGCCTTCGCCGCCCTCCGTGCGACCGAGTCAAGTGAACTTGACATCGAGTTGGGCTCGATGACAGAATGCCGATGTAAAGCAAACATGACTAGAAGACAAGGAGTGTTGTCATGAAATATCCACGGACTCGGGCTCCAATCGTCGCCTCCTCGGTGGTGGCCGCCATGATGCTGTTGCAGATCGTCTCAGTTGAGTTCGGAGTTGTTGTCGGGTCGATGGCGATTCTGCTCGGACGGTCGCCAAGGGCTCGACGGGAGAGGAACCATGGGTGACGAACGACCGAGCAGTTGGCTGAATGCCAAGGGTCATTCGAGAATCCGGGGTGGGATCGTTGTCTGGTCCCTCATTTGGGTGCTGAGCTTCCTCGCGGCCGACCTGGCTTTCGACTCCGATTGGATCGAAGGAGAACCCGCGGCACTCCTGGTGATCGCGGGCGTGACATTGCTCGGGGTGGGATGGGTGCTTTCCTACCGCCGGTTTCTTCGAAGCACAGACGAGTTGATTCGACGGATCCACATGGACGCCCTCGCCTGGGCAGTCGGTGCCGGGTTCGTCTCTGCCTTCACTCACAGTCTCCTTCAAGCGGCCGAACTCGTCACAAAGAGCCCGACCGTGGTCATTCCGGTCGCGATGACCGCCGCATACATCGTGGCCGTGTTGGTGGGATACCGCCGGTACAGCTGACATGGAGAACCGACTAAAGGTATTGCGGGCGGAACGAGCCTTGACACAGGCTGACCTGGCTAACGCGCTGGAGGTCTCCAGGCAGACAGTGAACGCCATCGAGACCGGGAAATTCGACCCTTCGCTGCCCCTCGCATTCAAGATCGCCGCGGTGTTCAACCAAACGATCGAGGAGATCTTCAAACCCGAGTAGCGCATCCGGCGTCGTCCCTCGTCAGATGCGGGTCTCCCCGTGGCTCGCCTGGGGGTTCGGGGGTGGGCCCACGTGGACTTGAACCACGGACCTCATCCTTATCAGGGATGCGCTCTAACCGGGCTGAGCTATGGGCCCCGGACTGGTAGTCAAGGATCCACAACTCTACAGGCGCCGGCCGGGCATCGTTAAGTCGAGCCGGGCTCCCCTCGGAGCCTGGAATCGGGATGCCGCAGATACGAAGATCCTCACCAAGAGGTCGACTTGTAGTCTCGTGCCATGCTTCTGGAGAGGGAGGAGGAGCTCGACCTCCTCCACAGCCTGTTCGAAGACTTGCCCCACTCCGGCGGCAAGGTCGTGCTCATCCGTGGCGAGGCGGGCATAGGCAAGAGCTCGTTGGTGAGGGGTTTTCTCACCTCGATTGGTGACTCGGCCCGGGTCCACCTCGGCTTCTGCGACGATCTTCAGACACCACGGCCGTTCGGCCCGCTGTGGGACATGGCTCGTGAGGACGTCCCGCTGCGTCAGGCTCTGGAGGCGGGTGATCGTCACGTCGCGATGCAGGCCTTTCTCGAGCTGTGCACGGGATCGCCCCAACCCGCCGTAATCGTTGTGGAAGACACTCATTGGTCGGACGAAGCGACCCTGGATGCAATCAAGTACGTCGGTCGTCGTTTCGCACGAACCAACGCCTTGATGTTGCTCACCTATCGGAACGAGGAAGTGGACTTCGAACATCCTCTCCGCACGGTTCTGGGGGCACTCCCGTCGGAGAGTGTCACAAGGATCGAGCTCAGTGGGCTCTCCCGTCTGAGTGTCGCCCGGATTCTGTCCAACTCGGGTCTCGATGCCGACAGGGTCCTCGAAGCGACAAAGGGCAACCCCTTCTACGTCACCGAGATGGCTCTGTCGGTCGGCGACGAGGTCCCTTCCTCGGTTCGCGACTCCGTGATGGCGAGGGTCGGGCGCCTTTCCTCGATGGCCAGAGCGCTTCTGCTTCAACTCTCGGTCATCCCGGAGAGGACCAACCGAAGCGAGCTCGAGTCACTGTTCGGCGACATCGAGGCCGGGATCTCAGAAGGTGAGCATCACGGTTTGTTGGAGGTGGATGGTGAGACGGTCGGGTTCCGCCACGAGTTGATCCGACGGGCCATCGAGGCCTCCCTGACCATCAGCGAGGGCGTGAGGATCCACAAGAAGGTGTTGGACGTATTGCCGGACGGTACCGACCCGGCTCGTTTGGTTCACCACGCAGTGGGAGCCGGGGATATAGACAAGTTGGTCGAGTTGGCGCCGATCGCGGCGAGAAGGGCCGCCGAGGTGGCCAGTCATCGTGAGGCCTCCGCTCACTACCGCGCCATCCAGCCCTACATGGACCGACTGTCGGACCGGGAGAAGGCTCGGATTCTCACCGAGTGGGGCGAGATCGAGTACTTCCTGGCAAATCCGGAGGCAGTGGATCTTCTCGACAGGGCCATAGATCTCCACCGCGGCCACAGCTCGGACCGTGAGCTGGCAGGGGCCCTCGCCTTGGCCGTCGCGGTCAACGAGACTCATGCCCGCACAACTGCGGCGGAAGCCTATGCAGTCGAAGCGATTCGCGTCCTGGAGCCGGGTGGTGAAAGCCGCGACCTCGCCGAAGCATTTGCCAGATATGCCGATCTCCTCATACACCAAGGTGAGGGCCGCCGTGCCGACGAGATGGTGGAGAGAGCGATCGAGATGGGTGAGGCCACCGGGAGCGAGGTTGCCGTCATTCAGGCTCAAGTAGTGAAGGGTCTGCTCGAGTACGTACGTGGTGACCCGGGCGGGCGCAATCTCATCGAGGAGGCCCGGCGCAGGGCCGAAGTGGGAATGCACCGCTACGAGGAAGTCACCGCCCTGCGCAGTCTCGCCTACACCGGACAGGAACAAGACGATGTGGACCTCCAGCAGGATGTGGCCCAGCGTGCCCGTGCAGTGGCGATCAGATATGAGCTTTCCTTCCTGGAGATCGAGGCGAACGCGGTCTACGCCGATGCGTTGGTGAGAAAAGGGCGGTGGGGCGAGGCCGACGACTTGGTCACCGAGAACCTCGGTTCTCATGCCAACGCCGATGTTCACCTCCTACGCATTCAAGGGCTCCTGCGGATGCGACGCGGTCGCCCGGGCGCTCGGGAGAGCCTTCGAGCCGCCTGGCAGATAGCCGAGCAGAGCAACGAGATCGACTACCTGCTGCACGTGGCGGTTGCTCTGGCGGAGGAGAGTTGGCTCGACGGGAACATGACAAAGGATCGGGCTGAGATGTGCCGCGAGCTCGTTGGGCGGGGCTTGACTCAGGAATTCCCATGGCCGTCGGGCGCCCTCGCCTCTTGGCTGTGGATGTTGGGAGAGTTGGGGGAGGCCCCCGTTGGGCTGCCCAGACCTCATGCCCAAGCAATCGCAGGCGAGTGGAAGCTTGCCGCTGCCCACTGGGCGGAGAAGGGAATGCCATACGAGGAGGCAGTAGCCCTCACGAGGGGAGATCGAGAAGCCCGGTTCCGGTCACTCGAGATACTCGACTCCCTCGGCGCCCACGCCGTCGCCTCCAAAGTGAGGAAGGACCTTCGCGACCAGGGTGTGGCCGTTCCCCGGGGAAAGGGGCGTGCCACCCGCGAGCATGCTGCCGGTCTCACTGCACGCCAGGCGGAGGTGCTTCAACTCCTGGGAGAAGGTCTCTCCAACCCGGAGATCGCCGACCGACTCTTTCTCTCACGACGAACCGTTGAGAATCACGTCTCGGCAGTCCTCGTCAAGCTGGATGCTTCCACCCGGGAAGAAGCCGTCAGGTCAGCAGGGTCGCAGGGTCTGCTCTGACATCCCGCCCTCAGAAATAGGGGTGCGACCGGCAGATTTAGGGGTGTCCCCCCGATGACATCTCCTCGAGCGCTCCATACGTTCGACAACGTGCGATTTCGAGAATGAGAAGGAGGCGCACGTGTCACTGTTCATGGATGTCCACAACATCGATGGAGGGGTCTCGGCCGCAGACGTGGCCGGCGCCCACATGAAGGATCTCGAGACCCAGGGCAAGTATGGCGTGTCCTACCTCAGATACTGGGTGGACGAGGAAGCCGGCAAGATCTTCTGCCTCGTCGAGGCCGGGAGCGCCGAAGACGCCAACACGGTTCACCGGGAGGCCCACGGTCTCGTCGCCGACGAGATCTACCCGGTCAGCGAGCACAGTTAGGGGCTGCGATGAGAAGGACGACCTCATTGGCCGTGCTAACGGCTCTGATGGTGCTCGTGGCGGCCATCCCGGCCCAGGCGCATGGAACACACTCTGTCGACCGCGACAGCCGCAAGGAGGTAGCCCAGGCCCGCAAGGCGACCGCCCGATATCAACGGGTCTCCAAGGCGATTCACGATGGCTTCGTGCCCTTTGCCATTCCCGAAGACGTCGGCGGCACACTTCTGACCATTCGGGGTGAGGAGATCACCTGCTTCGACAGCCCGACGGGCGGCATGGGTGTCCACTACGTGAGAAACATCGACGCCATCCTCAACCCGGCGGATCCGGAGGCGCTGGTCTATGAGGTGGGCAGGCACGGCCGGCTCCGCCTGGTGGCCCTCGAGTACATCATCCCCGAGGAGTTCGTGGATCCGGTCAGCCCGCCGGTCCTGTTCGGCCAGGAGCTGCATCACCACTCGTACCTACCGGTGTACATCCTCCATCTGTGGGTGTGGAAATGGAACCCTTCAGGCAAGTTCGCCGACTTCAACCCACGAGTCCGCGACTGCCCGAGCACATAGAAGCATCAGGCAAAAGGGGGAGCGTCCGCACGCTGAGGATGCTCCCCCTCCTCCACAACTAGATTGACCGAGCCCAATGACGACCACCCGCCACCGGACCCTCACCAACTGGG
The DNA here is from genome assembly GCA_049692815.1 of Acidimicrobiia bacterium. Classification (GTDB taxonomy): domain Bacteria; phylum Actinomycetota; class Acidimicrobiia; order Spongiisociales; family ZC4RG35; genus JANQRA01. The sequence continues at coordinate 16,999 of JBAVPF010000549.1, read as the reverse complement.
GTGCCTACGAAGTAGAGACCGACGGTCGTGAGATCACGGCCGTGCATCCGTTCGCCAAGGATCCGGATCCCTCGCTGATAGGTCAGTCGCTAAAAGCTGTCCGACGCAGTCGAATCGCCCGGCCTTCGATACGAGAGTCCTGGTACCGCAACGGGCCGGGGTCGAATCCCGAAGGGCGCGGCTGGGAGCCCTTCGTCGAAGTCGACTGGGACGTCGCCCTCGACATGCTCGCCACCGAGCTCGACCGGGTTCGCACCGAATACGGCAACCAGGCCATCTTCGGGGGCAGCTACGGCTGGGCCAGCGCCGGCCGATTCCATCACGCCCAGAGCCAGATCCATCGATTCCTCAACACGATCGGCGGCTACACCTATTCGGTCGACGACTATTCGATTGCCGCCGGTCACGTCATCACACCACACATCTTCGGCATCTCTTTCGATGACTACGTCGACGAGATGCCGCATTTCGCCGAGATCGCCGAGCACACCGAGCTCGTGGTGGCGTTCGGAGGGATGCCGGTCAAGAACAGCCAGGTCCAGTATGGAGGTCAGGGGCGGCACATGCTCTCCAGTCGTCTGGAGACTTGCCGCGACCGTGGTGTCCGCTTCGTGAATCTCTCCCCTCTGGCGGAGGACCTGATCGAGGAGGTGGAGGCGGAGTGGATCCCGGTCCGTCCGGCCACCGACACCGCCGTCCTGCTCGGTTTGGCTCACAGCCTCCTGGTTGCCGGCGACCACGATGAAGATTTCCTCCGGAACTTCTGTCACGGGTGGGACCGCTTTCGGGCATATCTGACGGGGGACAGCGACGGCACGGCCAAGAGTGCGGAGTGGGCGGCCGCCATCACCGGAGTCGACACCGATCGAATCCGCTCACTGGCGGCGGATATGGCCCGGAATCGGACCTTGATCACCGTCAGTTGGTCGGTACAGCGAAACGACCACGGCGAGCAGCCCTACTGGGCGGCCGCGGCCCTCGCCGCGATGCTCGGCCAGGTCGGTCTCCCCGGTGGCGGGGTCGGCTACGGCTACGGGGCAGTCGGCCTGAACGGGCACGGAGTCGGATACCACGACCTTCCCCGTCTCGGACAGGGTAGGAACGAGGTGTCGGACTTCATCCCGGTCGCCCGCATCGCCGATCTCCTCCTCCACGGCGGGGAGGAATTCGACTACAACGGCCGGCGTCTCACCTATCCGGAGATCAAACTGGTCTATTGGGCAGGCGGCAACCCGTTCCACCACCATCAAGACCTGAACCGCCTGGCACAGGCTTGGCAGCAGCCGGACACGATCGTGGTTCACGAGCCGTTCTGGAACGCCCTCGCCCGTCATGCCGACGTGGTGCTCCCGGCAACGACGACCCTCGAACGCGAGGACATCGGCGGAAGTGGCATGGACGACTTCATCTTCTGGATGGAGCGGGCGATCGATCCGGTCGGTGAAGCCAGAAACGACTACGACATCTTCTCCGAGCTGGCTGCTCGACTCGGCTCGGGTGAGTCATTCACCGAGGGCCGGTCGGTCACCGAGTGGCTCGAGCACCTCTACGGCAGATTTCACGAGTCGCACCCGGACTTCCCAACGCTGGGAGAGCTGAAGGACGCCGGCCATTTCCAGATCCCGGCCGAGTGGTATCCGCCGGTCCCGTCACAGGTGGCTGCCTTCCGCCAGGACCCTGGCGGTGCGCCTCTGAAGACACCATCGGGTCGGATCGAGCTGTATTCGGACACCATCGAGAGCTTCGGTCTCGACGACTGCCCTCCCCACCCTTCGTGGCTGGAGCCCGCCGAGTGGCTCGGCAACGCAAGAGACGGTCAGCTACACATGATCTCGAATCAGCCCAAGACCCGTCTCCACTCCCAGTGGGACCACGGGGAGATCAGCCTCAGAGGCAAGGTCGATGGGAGAGAGCAGATCGGGATGAGCCCCGAAGACGCTTCCGACCGGGATCTGGTGCATGGCGATCTGGTGAGGGTTTTCAACGATCGGGGAGCGACGCTGGCGGCGGTCGCCATCCGGGAAGACCTGATGAGAGGTGTGGTCCAGCTCCCCACAGGGGCCTGGTGGGATCCCACCGAGCCGGGGGGCATTGACAGGGCGGGGAATCCGAACGTCCTCACCAGAGACATGGGTACGTCCTCACTTGCCCAGGGGCCAACTGCTCAAACCTGTCTCGTGGAAGTCGAACGGTTCGCCGGGCCGGCACCTCCGGTGCGCTCCCACGAGCCGCCGAGGCTTCTGAGCGAATAGCCGTTCGGTCAGCCGGTGTCAAAGATCTCGGGATATCCCTCCACCGCGCCTATGGCACAGTGCTTGGGGTGAAACCGGGGCCTGTCAGGGGGTGTAGACGAATTGGAACTCGAGGACCCGCCCGTACTGGTCGGCGATCCGCACACCGAAAGGCGTCCCGGCAGGGGCCGTTTCGAAATACACCTTCTTTTCCCACTGGCCATTCTCTCCCACCTGAAGCTCTGCCGATCCGTACTCGGAGGTGATATCGACCCAGGACCCCGGCTCACCCTTCCCGTAGAACACGTCATACGGCGGGGTTTCCGAGCAGGACCCGTAGCTCTGGTTGGCGGTGAATGCCGCCAACTCCTTCTCGGTGGTGGGAGTCTCCGGCTTCGTGGTCGTCGTGGTGGGGGCGACGTAGTAGACGGTCACCGAAGCCTCGGCCTCGTTCCCGGCCTGGTCTCGGGCCACGAACCTGGCGACGTTCTTCCCCTCGCCGAGGATCAGCGCGATGTGCCAGTTGCCCTCGCCGTCGACATCGGCTTCGTACTTCCCGGCGAAAACCCGTGCTCCCGGCTCGGTGGTGCCGGCGAAGGTGATCGTCTTCTTCTCGAACTCGGCGCCGTTCTCCGGTGAGGTGATCGCGAGTGGCGGAGGCTCTGTGTCACCAGCTTCCGTCGTCGTCGGTGCGACGGGCACCACAGCCGCCGTGGTGGGCGGAGCAGGCTCGCTGGTGACCGTCGGTGCGGCGGTTGTCGTGACCACGACGGTCGTGCTCGTCACCGGAGCCTCGGTCGTCGGGGTCGCCGCAGGTGGAGAGTCGAGCACCATTGCCAGGCCGACTGCGGATCCCACGAGCAGAAGGGCCACCACCCATGCCGGGCGCAATACGGCGATCAGTGCGCGGCGTCGTCTCGGCGCCCCGGGCTGGACCGAGCTGAGCTGGGCGTCCGACATGGAATCGCGCAGGTTGGAAGCGGCCCGCCGCGCACGGGTATCGAGGTCACGACTCATCGGTCACCTCCAGACCCAGCTTTTCGGCCAACGCCTGGCGGCCACGAAAGAGGTGGACCTTTGCAGTGGAAGGACTGCAGTCGAGGATGTCGGCTATCTCGATCACGGACCGATCCTCGATGTAGAAGAGAGCGATCGCCTGTGCCTGTCGGTTGGGCAGGCGACGCACCATCCGCCAGAACTCCTCGTCCTCCGGTTCCATCTCCGGCAGGGGCTGGTGACGTTGACCTGCCAGACGGGTCATTGCCTTGGCCTCTGCGGCCCTCTTGCGGAATGCCGAGACCGCCTTGTTCGACACGACACGTCGAACCCATGCCCCGGGCTTGTCGTAACCACTGATCCGGTCCCAACGCTGATGGGCGGCGATGAACGCCTCCTGCGCAAGGTCCTCGGCACCGAGCCGGCTCCCTGAAAGTGCATAGGCGAGCCCGACCACTTCTCTGAACTCCCTGCGGTAGAAGCTCTCGAAAGACTCATGACTGATGTCCAACTCCTCGTCCCGAGGGACCGGTTCGGGCTTGGTTTCTGCGGTCACGACATCACTCGCATCGGCAGCCGTTCGGGTTTACCTGAGCTACTCGTAAACCTCACCGCCCCTTCGTGCGTGTTACGGCGGGACGGGCTTGGGAGACCGGAACATCAGACAAGGAGTGTCAGATGCGCAGATGGCTCGCATTGCTCGCAACGGTGGCGGTTGTAGCCGTTGCCGGAACCGCCCTGGCCATGACGGGGCCGGAGAAGGTCGCCGACGACGAGGTCGCGACCGGGACCACGTTGAAGGTCGAGGCGACGACCACCACGATCGAGGAGAAGGCTGAGCCTGAGCGCACGGTCGAGGTCGACGAGGTCGAGAAAGAGGAAGTGATCTGGGAAGAGCCGGACGAATACGTCCCGTACGAGCCCGGTGATCACAACCCACCGACGATCGAGATCCTCTACCCGGGAGACGGCCAGGTGTTCGGGAAGCACGAGGTGGTCTTCGAGGGCACGACGGAGCCCGGAGCCAAGGTGTACTTCGGTGAGCGTCAGGCAGACGTGAAAGACGATGGCTCCTGGCGCATCGTCCTCGAGTTCGACGAGGGCGAGCACCTCGTCACGGCGAAGGCGATCGACGAGGCGGGCAACGACGCGTCAGACAGCGTCACCGTGGTGGTCGACATCCCGGAGAAGCCCAAGAAGGAAGAGCCCAAGGCCGAGGAGCCGAAGAAGGAAGAGCCCAAGGCCGAGGAGCCGAAGAAAGAAGAGCCGAAGAAGGAAGAGCCCAAGGAAGAGCCCGCGCAGGAGTGGGAGTTCGTGGCACACCAGGCATACGGTGAGTGCAGCGAGAACCCGCCATACGACGTGTTCTACGGCAAGGCCCATCCCGGCTACACCATCGTTGTCGAGTCTCCGTTCGGCAGGCAGACGACGGAAGTCGGCGAGAACGGGGAATGGGAGATCAAGGTGTACTTCGAAGGAGCCCCGGTGGGCGACGTCTTCGAGGTCTGGGTGGGTGACCAACACGACCACCACCAGGTGTTCGAGTTCGTCCACACCGACTGACACTCCACACGGTCCACAGGAGTCGGGGCCCCGGGCAGTCGGGGCCCCGTCTCTTTGCGTCACCCGTAACCAGACGTGGCTCCGGTAGCGTCTTCGTCGTGAGTCAGCCGTGGACCTCCGAGACATGAGCTCGGGCCCCAACGATCAGCAGATCGAGCGCTGGTCGAGTCTGTTCGCCACCTTCTACTCGTGTGGCGGAACCCCGCATCGAATCGCGCCGTGGTGGAGCACGCCGGAGTCGGCCCCGGCGATCGGGTCCTGGACATCGGGTCCGGGCCCGGGGCTGCGCTCCAACACGCCATTGCGCTTGGAGCGGATGTCTACGGGGTCGATCCCACGCCTTCGATGGTGACCAAGGCCAGCCGAAGGGTTCCGAACGCCATCATCAGAGAGGGGTCCGCCGAGGCACTCCCGTTCGACGACGACGTCTTCTCCCATGTCTGGACGATCTCTGCGTTTCATCATTGGGCATCTCCGGGCACCGGCATCGACGAGGTGCGCCGGGTGCTCGCGTCGGGTGGAGCGTTCCTCATCGTGGAGAGAAAGCTCAAGCCCGGCAAGGATGGCCACGGCTTCGATCTCGCTCAGGCCCGCGTTGTCTCCGAACAGCTCGCCGACCACGGCTTCCACGATCCTGCCGTGGAGACCATCAACGCCAGGCGGGCCGAGTACCTCGTGGTGACGGGTCGGGTCTGAGTGCGACCTTTGGCATGGGCCTGACGCCGTGCGCTAGTCGCGGATGTCGATGACGAGGCCCTGGCCCGGCTGGAGAGCTACACGGGCGAGCTCGACCCTGCCTTCCCGAGTCATATCGGTCGCACAGAGGATCAGGCCCCCGGTTGAGACCTCGGTGAGGTCCACCGTGGCCGGCTGCTTCCCGAAGTTGAGGACGACGAGGATGCGGGCCCCCTCCCACTCCCTGAGGTAGCTCAGCACGTCTTCGTGGTGTGAATCGACGAAGGAGATGGAGCCAACCGTCAACCCGGGGCGCTCCCTTCTCAGATGGGTCAGCCGCCGGAAGAAGGCGAGCGTGGACCGGGGGTCGGCCTCTTGGGCGGCGACATTGATGGTCGTATACGACGGGTCGACGGGCAGCCAGGGCGTTGAGCCCGCCGAGGTGAATCCGGCACCGGCGCCGGCGTCCCATTGCATGGGCGTACGCGCCCCGTCCCGGGAGCGACCCGCCTCGATCTGGGGGTCGAGCGCCACCTCCTCGGCTATGACGGAGTCGGGCATGCCCAGCTCGTCGCCGTAGTAGCAGGTCGGGGTGCCGCGAAGTGTCAACAACAGCATCTGGGCTGCCCTGGATCTCTCCTGTCCCACCCTCGTGGTGATCCGGGGCTGATCGTGATTTCCCAGTACCCAGTTGGGCCAGGCGCCGGCGGGTAGGGCCGCCTCGTAGGCCTCGACGAGGTCGCGGATGGCCGTGGCGCTCCAGGTGGGCAGAGTCACCAGCCCGAAGTTGAATGGCAAGTGGATGCCGGTGAGCTCCTCTCCGTAATAGCGGACGAGTCGATCGACCGGTAGGTAGATCTCCCCGATCAGCACCCGCTCGTCATACCCGTCGGCGACCTGTCTCATCTCGGCGACGATCTCCTGTATGCCGGGCCGGTCTTCACATCCTGGGCGGAAGCGCCCGTACACCAACTCGGGGCCCGTCAGCGGCGGCTGCTCGGGGTCGTCCGCAAACTCCTCGTCCTTGAGCAGCAGCCAGAGGACGTCGATCCGAAATCCGTCCACGCCACGGTCGAGCCAGTACCGCATCACCTCATAGATGGCGGCTCTGACCTGGCGGTTGCGCCAGTTGAGATCCGGCTGCTTGCGATGGAAGAGGTGCAGGTAGTACTGGCCGGTCGTCTCGTCGAGCTCCCAGGCAGGGCCACCGAAGAAGCTCTCCCAGTTGTTGGGCAGACCGTCGGGGCCCGGGTCGTGCCAGATGTACCAGTCTCTCTTCGGGCCGTCACGGGACGATCTCGACTCGATGAACCACGGATGCTCGTCGGAAGTGTGGTTGGGGACCAGGTCGAGGAAGACCCGTATGCCTCTGGCGTGCGCCCCGGCCAGGAGCTCTTCGAAGTCGGCCAGTTCCCCGAAGAGGGGATCGATGCTCTCGTAGTCGGACACGTCATACCCGAAGTCGGCCATCGGCGAGCGGAAGATGGGCGAGAGCCAGATGGCGTCGACACCCAGGCGCTCCACGTAGTCCAGGCGGTCGACGATGCCGCGGAGGTCGCCGACCCCGTCGTCGTTCCCGTCGGCGAAGGAACGCGGGTAGATCTGGTAGACGACGGCGGTCTGCCACCAGGGTGCGGATCCCGAATCGTGCCCGGCTGTGACTCTCACCGAGGTAGCACCGTATTGGGTCACCGGCCCCTACTCGTCGTCTATCGGGTGTTCAAGCGGGAGGCGGTCTCGGCGGCGCGGGCTTGTTGTCGCAGATGGCCCTGGAATCTGGGGGCGACCTGTCTGGCGAAGAGCTCCCAGCTGGCCCAGGATGCCTCCCGGCCGGCCCAGTCACGGGAGGTGAACAGGATGCCGCCAAAGCCTCCCGAGACTTCCAGCAGACGCTCGATCTTCTCGGCTGCATCGTCAGGCGTTCCCACGATGTGTCGCTCCGCGTAGCTCTGAAACCACTCGTCCGGGCTGATCGAAGGGCGTGGCGCCCCGTTCACCTCGACGTTGAACTCGTAATGCTCATGAATGGCGCCCTCCCGTATCTGTGCCATCGCCTCGTCCCGGGTCTCGGCCACGTGCATCGCATAGGAGAGCACGATCTGATCTCGTGAAGCGGCCCTTCCCGCCGAGGCAGCGCCCTTCTCCAGATGCTGGAACAGATCCGGCACGCGCTCGGGGATCGGGCCGGTGAGCACATGTCCCCCTAGCCGGCCCATCAACTCGACGTTGCGGGGATCGGTGGTTGCCATGGCGAAGGTCGGGTGTGGCTTCGAGTACGGCTCCAGCTGAAGCGTCGCATCGTGCAGCTCGAACCAGTCGGTCTTCTCATCGACCGGCTCCTCCGACTCCAGCAGCCGAAGTATGACGTCGAGGCTCTCCTCGAGACGTCTCCCGGCATCTTCCCGTGTGAGCCCGAAGACCTTCAGGTCAGATGGAAGCCCGCCTCCAACGCCGACACCGAACATCGCCCGACCCCTGGTGAGGTGGTCGAGGAAGATCATCCTGTCGGCGACGACGAGGGGGTGGTGCAGTCCGAGCTGGATCACCCCCGTGCCGAGACGGATCTGCCGGGTTCGCTCTGCGGCGGCGGCGATGAACACATCTGGCGCCGCGATGTTCTCCCATCCGGTGCTGTGGTGCTCACCGACCCAGGCTTCTGCGTACCCCAGGTCGTCGAGCAGCTCCACCAGGTCGAGGTCTCGCTCCAGGGCGACGGTGGGGTGCTCGGTCGGTGGGTGAACCGGCTGCAGAAAGAGACCGAAACGCATGGCCGGAAGGATAGAGGGATATATTGATAGATGTCAATATGTCTGGAACGGTCAGACAGCGAGCGTCCCGCCGAACACCTGCCAGGCCAGAGCCGACTTGGCAATGAGACTGAGCAGCACGTAGGTGCTCTCACCGAATCGGTAGCGGGCCCACGGCCCCACCTTCTTGTATTGGAGCACCATCACGACGGCGAACACGTTGAAGAAGACGAACAGGGAGAAGAAGATGCCGTACACGAAGCCGGGCGGGTTGGTCTCGACGCCGGGTCCGATCAGGTAGAGGCCGATGGCGACCCAGGGGACCGCACCGGCGATCACGCCGAACCAGTAGGCCGTCCAACTGACGTCCTTTCCGGGCGTCTCGTATTTCTCCTGGAGTAGGCCGAAGAGGATCATCGAGGCGTTCACGCCGGCCAGGCCGAGCAGAGCGGCGACATCGAATATGCCCACGAGCATGGCGATCAGGACCACCATCACGGAAGAGGAGAGGGAGTACTCGACCCAACGGGCATAGTTGCGATTTGTGCTGAGTTGGCGCTCGTACCAGCCGAAGACGCCGGGTGTGGCGATGATCAGGTGAGCTGCCGCAGACAGGAAGAGGAAGATGGCGACTCCCCAGGCGACGCTGAGGTTGCCGATGACGGTGACCTCCGGGGAACCAACTCCGGGCGGGCCGGTGAGGAAGGTCCCGGTCACGGGCAAGGTGAAGTCGTTGGCGAGGACTATCACGGCAATGGCCTGGGCGGCATGGAGCAATCCCATGACGACGTTGTAGGTGCGTAGGCGGGTCGATTTGTTCTCAGTCACATGGGTATGTTCGTACCCGCTGCCGCGATTGGATGACTATCGAGAGTTCATTTCGCGCACGGCAGCGCCCAGCATGTCATGAGCCTCGAGCCAGGACCCCTCGAGGACTCCGAGGAGGGCGGTGACCACCTCGTCGCCGTCGATCCCACGGGCGGGCGCAGCGCTCATCAGCCAGCGAATCATCTCGAGTGCCGGCTCGTGATCGGCGACGAGTAGAGACGCTTCCACGGCTCCAAGCAGAATGCGCGCTGCGTCGTGATAGGTGGTGGCGGCCGGCGCTGATTCCTCCCGCTCGAGGGCTGTCTCGGTGCGGGCGACGATCTCGGAACGGTGCGAGATGACTTCGACGAGGCCGGAGGGAAGTTCGCCTGCCCCCTTCAGTTCCGCGATGCCCGGATCGGCCCATCGATCGATCACCGTCGGCAGCTCGAGGGGCGAGGAGACCCAGGCATCTGCACCGGTGACCTCTGCCCAGCGGCCCTCGGGCCCGAAGGCATTGCCACCGACAACAACGGGAACGTCGACGGCGTGGGCGGCGGCGACCATCGAACGAGCCCCGACGAGATGACTGGTGATGGCGCAGGAGAGCACGAGGGCCTCGGGCCGCTCCGCTTCCAGGAAGTCCCGGAGGTCCGCTGCCGGCATGCTGCCGCCGAGAAACGTCGTCCTGTAGCCGAGAAAGAGGAGGTATGCGGCCACGGCACGCCCGGGCAGCGAGTGCTCGTCCCCTTCCGCCGCGGCCACCACGACATGAGTTGCGCTGGTCGGCTGATCCAGCATGCCACTCAGCAGTGAGATCACGGTCTCGACGGCCGCGGTGGCGGCGTGCTCCTCTGCCACCAGGTAGTCGCCTTGCTGCCAGCGGCGGCCGACTTCACGCTCGGCGGGGAACAAGTAGTCGAACAGAAGCGTGTCGAAAGCAACGCCTTCATCCATGAGCCCGGTGGCGAGGCGATACAGCCCGGCTGGATCGCCATTGAGGGCGGCGGCGGTCAGTGCCAGCTCGATCTCGGAGAATTGGGTTGCGGTCATGTGGTGGCTGGCGTGCGAGGCTAGTTGCCGGCACGTCGACTCGGGCCGTCGACAGCCCGGGGGTGGCCTTTCATCCTGGGTTTCCATCATCCGGGGCGCGGCTCGGCCCCGAACAATCTGGTGTCAACGCTCGTCGAGATCGACACGCGTTCGAAGGGAGCCCGTATTGTCGCTGACTCAGCTGATGCCCGACCCGGTTATCGACCCGAACCTTGACGACTCCGTCCTCGCATCCGCGGTGGCCGAAGGTGACCGCTCCTCTCTGGAATCCGTCTTTCAGCTCTACGGGGGTGCGGTGAAGACGATGGCCATGCGCGTGCTCCGCGACGAGACACTGGCAGAGGACGTGGCACAGGAGGTCTTCGTGACCTTCTGGAAGGCCGCTGGCAAATACGACCCGGCCCGGGGGGCACTGCGCACATTTCTCATGACGCTCGCCCATCGACGTGCCGTCGACATGGTTCGCTCCGAAGAGGCGAGATACCGGCGCGAGGAGAAGGTCCCCGAAGACGTTCAGCCTGATATCGAGGACCAAGTTTGGCAGAGCAGCCTGTCCGACACCGTCCGATCCGCACTCGACGAGCTGCCGGAGCCGGAGCGTGAGGCCATAGCTCTCGCCTATTTTGGGGGGCTCAGCTACGTCGAGGTGGCGAAGAGGCTGGACACCCCGGAAGGGACGGTCAAGAGCCGTATCCGAAGCGGTATGAAGAAGCTGTCGGTGTCTCTGGCCGGAGTGGCGCCGTGATGGTCCACGATCTCCTGCTCGAGATGGTCGATCTCTACGCGCTTCGCGCCCTCCCGGCTGATGAGGAGAGGACGCTGGAGCATCACATGCAATCGTGCCCGTCGTGTGAGCGCGAGTTGGACACCGCCATCTCCGTGGCGGCAGCCATCATCCCCGACTCGGAGCCGCCGCATCATTTGTGGGACCGGATAGTCGCCGAGTTGGATTCCTTCCCCATCACCGGGGTGTGAGGGCCTGAAGCGGATGGACAGCCCCCTCGCCAGAAGGATGATGACCATCCCAGGGTTGCTCGCCGCCTTCATCGTCACGACGGCTCTGCTGCCTCTGCTGATACTCATCGGGGTCGCGGTCGACGTGGTTCTCGGCCTGGCCCGACGTAGACGCTGGGTGACCTGGCGTCTCGTCCTGTTGGCTTGGGTCTACCTGTTGGGCGAGGTCTGGGCGGTGGTGGCCCTGGCGATCGTCGGCCTCCTCCCGAGTCGGCAGAGCCTCGATCTGACATACCGCCTCCAGGAGGTGTGGGCCGGCTGGAACCTGACCACGATCACGGCCCTCTTCCAGCTCGAATTCGCCGTCGAATCTGACGACGTGGTGACCCCGGGGCCAATAGTGCTGCTGGCGCGGCACGCTTCGTTGATCGACTCTCTTCTGCCCGCGGAGCTGGTGACCAAGCGACACGGGGTGCGGCTTCGCTACGTGCTCAAGAAAGAGCTGCTGGTCGATCCGGCGCTGGACCTCGCCGGCAATCGGCTGCCAAACGTGTTCGTGGACCGGGAGTCGGCTGATTCGGCCCGGGAACGCAACGCCATACGTGACCTCGTCAGTGATCTCGGGCAGGACGAAGGGGTCTTGATCTTCCCCGAGGGCACCCGGTACAGCGAGGCCAAGCGGGTCAGGTACGTTCGACGACTGCAAGCGGAAGGGGGAAGCCTCGGTGAGCTGGCGGGCGGCCTGCGAAAGGTGCTCCCGCCACGACCGGGCGGCACACTTGCCCTGTTGGACGCCACGACGGCCGATGTCGTTGTCATGGCGCATCGTGGTCTCGAGGGTTTTGCCACGGTGAAGGACATGTTCAGCGGCGAGCTCGTCGGTCGAGCGGTCACTGCTGCGTTCTGGCGGATACCCAGAGAGTCGATCCCGGCCGAGCGATCGGAGCGTGTCGAGTGGCTCTTCGAGCAGTGGGCTGCAGTAGACGATTGGGTGGCCGATGGGGTCCGACCCGGGTTGGCGGGCCTATGACGACCGCCGTCGCGTGGTTCAGGCGCGACGTGCGCCGGTTCCCCGGAGACGGTCTGCGCACATCTCGGTCAGTATGACCTGGTGGCCACCGTCGTTTCCAGGCCCTCGGACGTCGTCTCTCGCTCCGGAAGCAGGACTGCGACGTTGTTGATGAGCACGTCGATGCTGTCCTCTCTGTCCAGAAGTTCGTTTGTCAGAACTTTCACCTCGGAGAGGAGGGAGAGGTCTGCTTGCAGGGCGATGGTATTCGATGACAGGCGTTCCAGGGCAGCGTCGATCTTTGGCCTGGAGCGGCCGACGATGATCAGACGGGCGCCCGGCGAGGAGAGGCGGTGTGCGGCGACGAGACCCAGACCTCCGGTGGCACCGGTGATCAGGACCGTCTTGTCCTCCATCCTGGGGAGCGCCCGGTCGAACGATCGGGAATGGGCCAGGTGCCCGAGGTTGGTGAATCCGGCGATCGACAGCTTGCTCATCGTTGCAGGGCGTCGACCAGCCCATCCAGGGCCCTGGCGCCCACCCTTTTCAAGACGGGCGACAGCAGGGGCACCGCATACCTGACGAGCCCTTTGAACTCGAGGTCGGCGCGGTATTCGACGAGTGTCATGTTGTCCTGCGATGAGAATTCGATTTGGTCGACCGCTTCTAGCTTTGTGCCCTTTCCGACGAGGACGACCCGGTTCGGTGTCTCGTATTCGGTGATCTCATAGATCATCGGGATCGTGGAGAGGCCAAACCTCACGTCGAGCTCGTACCTGGTGCCGACCCCGACCGATCCGTCTCCTATCTGGGTCGAGCTGACGACACCGGGATCCCAAGCCTCGATGTTCGAGAAGTCGGAAGTGAAGGCGAAAGCTCTCTCCAGAGGAGTGTCGACCCATCTCTGCTCATGCAATCTCATGCTTGGTCTTCGTCGCCGTTCGCCCTGTCGGATGACCTGGCTTCGGGTCGAGGACGTTCTTCTCACCGCGTTGTGTATTCAGAGGGGACTGCGTAGACCACGACATTGCTGTCGTAGCGACGTGCCGAGTCGTCGAATGCCCCTCCGCACGTGATCAGGGTCAGCACCGGCGTCCCCTGCCGCCTGAAGACCGACTCGATGGGCAGCTCATCCTTCAGATAGATCGTCCTCGCCTCCACTGTGAACCGCTGCACGGTCCCGTCATCGAACTCGACGACGATCCGGTCCCCCGGCTCGATCTCGCGCAGCTCGAAGAAGACTCCGGGGCCCTCCCCCTCGAGATCGACGTGTGCGGCCAGAACGGAAGACCCCGCTTGTCCCGGTTCGGGCCCGTACCGATACCAGGCAACTTCGTCGACATTGGCGGGAACCTCCATGAGACCGGTGGCCTGGTCGACGCCCGTGGGCACAATCGGTGCGGAGACCCCGAGGGAGTCGATGCGGAGGTAGTTGGGCTGTGGCCCGCCCGTCCTGGCAACCTCGGCAAGGAGGCTGTGCTCGTTGGCCGGGATGCCGCCGGGGTCGTCGTCCGGGAGGTCTCCGGTGAGCCCGGTTCCCCCGGTGCTCGTGGTCGCCGAACTGGGCAGTGTGGAAGGGGGAGTGCCGAACCGGTCGGTGTTCCCGACGGTGTCTCGCTTCCCGAGGGCCATCGCGCCGGCGAGGATGAGGAGTAGGGCAGCCAGCACTCCCAGGGCTCGGGCGGTCCTCCTGCGGCTCCTGTCGTTCTGGGGCGTGGGTTTCGGCATCGGTGTGGTCCAGTCACGTTGAGAGGGGCCTTGTGCAAGGCCCCTCTCACGTTCGGTGTCGGGTTGGTGCTATCGCTGCTCGCGAGCCAGGAACAGGGACCCGCCCAGGGCGACGATGGCCAGAGCGGCGATGGCCGCAGGGACCATGAGCCCGTTCTGCTCGATCAAGCCGGCGTCACCGGTGGGGACACCCTCCGGAGCAGTGGCCAGCCCGCTGAGGGTGGCAGCCACGACTTGGAAGGACTCTCCTGAGACCGAGCCGATCGCGTAGGCGATGGTGTTCGTCCCCTCGGCGAGAGCCAGGTCCTGGTCGTAGGCCACGGTGGCGGGGTCGCCGGCCGCGGTGATCTTGATGTTGTAGGTGTCGGCCGGCACGTCGGTATCTGCACCTGCGCCGTTGGTCACACCCTCCCAAACCGCGGCGTCATTGGCCAGCACGTCGACGGCGCCGAAATCGGCCAGGTGGCGGGCGGTGATGCGGGCGTCACCGGCAGCAGTCGACGCGTTGTTCTCGACGAACACACCCAAGGTCGGAGCGCCGCCCTCCTGCAGGTAGGCAGCGATGGTGGCTACCGCCCCGGCCGGCAGGTCCGCCGAGCCGGAGAGGGCCGGGTCCTCCGAGGATGGGTCTGCGCCAGTGACGTAGATCTCGATGTCATAGCTGCCTTCCGGGAGGGAGAGGGGGCCGAACACGTCGCCGAATTCGGAGTTCTCGAACGTCAAGTCACCGTTGACGTAGATGTCCACGGCGAGGTCGGGTACTCCGTGCACCACGATGACCTCGCCCTCAGCCGTCTGCGCCAGTGCGGCGGTTGCCGGGACGATCGCCAGGGCCATGGCCAATAAGGCCGTCTTCACGATTCTCATGGGGAAACTCCTTTCGAAATCCTCAGCTGCGCTTCTGTCAGCTGCTTGTTTCCTTGCCCCTCTTCGGAGCCGGTGCAGCTATCGGATGACGAAAGGAGTGAGAGCGAGGTGTCGGAGTCGCTTGCGGGTCTCCGGCGCCGGGTGGTGTTGCGAGATCACATCACGGCGAGGATGACCCCCATGATCACGAAGCCGAGCAGGTTGTAGGGGCCGTTGATCTTGGCCAGGGCCATGTTGCTTCCCTGGTAGACGTCGTTGACGATCTGGTGGGTGAATACGAACCCGAGCCAGACGACGATTCCCAGCATCGCCCCTTCAGCGAAGCCATCGGCACCGATCGTGGTGGCGATGAGGCCCATGGCGAGGGCGGCCACCAGCCAACCGATCAGGTTGACGATGAGAGGGCCGGCCTGAGGCGTCCCCCCTCCTTCGGTGACTCCCAGGGCCGCCCGGTATTGCTTCCCGAACAGAAGGTTGGAGTACCAGATCGCCCCCAGGACAAAGTAGGCGAGGCCGGCCAGGATCACAGCCAGCCAGTTCAGGTCTTCGAATGCTTCCAGGATCATCGAGCCTCCTCACGATCGACGGGTGGAAGCTACCCGAATCGGTGCCGCTGCGGCCCTGAGCCGCGGACCCGGCCGAATCCGGCAGGGGGGCGGTTGAGGTCGGACCTCGAGTGTCAACCGGTACCGGCAGATGTCAGGGAAAGCTCAAAGATGCTCTTTCCACCCTCGTATCGGTACTCGAGCGAGCCGCCCATGAGAGCAGCCAGCTTGCGGGACACGGTCAAGCCGAGCCCTACCGACGCGGTGAGCCCCGGCGTGCTCGGTGAACGCTGGTACGGCTCGAAGATCAGATCCCGCTCTCCTTCGGGAATGCCCTCGCCTTCGTCGATGACTTCGACACACGAACGGGGGCCGCATTGGCGGGTCCGCACCTCCACTCCGCCACCCCCGTAGCGAAAGGCGTTCGAGATGAGGTTGCGGAGGATCTGCCGCACGCGCGCTGGATCGCCCCACGCCCGGATGCTGTCACCCGAGAGGGTCACATCCTCGGATCCGTTGACGTCGATCGTCTCCAGGATCTGAGCCGCCTGGGCACGGAGGTCCACAGGGACACGGGCCACCACCAGGCTGTCGTTGTCGGCCCTTGCCGCGACGAGGAGGTCTTCGACGATGTTCGACAGGTCACCTGTCTGATTGGCGATGCTCTGCACCAGCTCGACTCGTTCCGCGCTGGAAAGGTGCGTCTGCTCGCCGCGGAGGATCTCTGCGAAACCGAGTATCGCTGTGAGGGGCGTTCGCAGCTCGTGTGAGACCGAGGCGATCAGTTGGTCCTTGGAGGCAACCATCTCGGCCAACTGGTCTCGTGCCTCCACTTGCTCGGTTATGTCCACGACGTTGGCCACCATGTGGAGCGGCCTGCCATCGGCATCCTTGACCAGTGCGGTCGACACGATGGCGTAGGCCTTCGAGCCATCCGCCCTCAGGTAGTGGAGGCTGGCCCTGGAGTAGGGCTGTTCGCCGCTGATCACGCTGCGGAATCGCGCGAAGCTCTTCTCGCGATCTGCCGGTGCGGTGACATCCTGAATCGTGCGGGTGAGGATCTCCTCCTGGTCGTATCCGAGCATCTCGCAGCCGGCGCGGTTCACCTTGAGGAAACGGCCTGTGGCCGGGTCGATGAGCGCCATTCCCGAGGCAGCCGATTCGAACGCGAGGCGGAATGCTTCCTCACTGGCGTTGACGGCCGCCTCGGCGCGCCTCCGCGCAGAGCTGTCCTCGATCTGAGAGACGAAGTGGAGCACTTTTCCTGCCGCGTCGACCACGGAAGAGACGTCGACTGTGGCCCAGACCACATGACCGTCACGGTGCAGATACCTCTTCTCGAAATGCGTGGACGCAGCTCCACCGCCGACGAGCTTGTGCAGCTCGGCCTCCGAGGCGGATTGGTCCTCCGGATGGGTGATTTCCGAGAACCTCCGGCCCTGGAGCTCGTGTCTGCTGTAGCCGAGCATTTGGCACAGCGCGTCGTTGCACATGACGAGGGTGCCGCTCGGATCGGTGATGGCCATCCCGATGGAGGCGTGCTCGAAAGCCACCCGGAAACGCTGGTCCGATATCTCGGGCCCATGGGGCTCGGGATCGGCACCTGACGGGCTCGAGTGGGCCTTGTGCGCGCGGGCAATCATTTGCTCGAGATAATCGGCAGGCAGACCATGGCCCTGAAGATCACGGGGTCATGCGTGGAGCTGTTCAGAGACGGGTCCGGAGATGCTTCCCGGTCTCACCGAGTAGTGAGATGTCGTCGACTCCGACCTTTTGGAGGGCGGAGGCCAGGTCATCGGAGTCCTGATCCTCGTAGTCGAAGGT
>JBAVPF010000548.1:0-9462 GCA_049692815.1 Acidimicrobiia bacterium | reverse complement strand
CATCTAGGCTCCGCGGGGCCAATGCTCGATCTGACTTTTCCACTTCATGCGCCACATGGCACCGACCTGAACACCCGGGGCTGGCTCCAGGAGGCGGCGCTGCGCTGTCTCCTCAACAACCTCGACCCCGACGTCGCCGAAGACCCGGAACGGCTCGTCGTCTACGGGGGACGGGGCAAGGCTGCGAGGAGCATCGATGCCCTGCACGCCATCGTCCGCACACTGGAGCGTCTCGGTGACGACGAGACGATGCTGGTGCAGTCGGGGAAACCGGTCGGAGTCTTCCGAACCCACGAGATGGCTCCCCGCGTCCTGATCGCCAACAGCCTCCTCGTGCCCCGCTGGGCCACCCTCGAGCACTTCTGGGAGCTGGAGGCCAAGGGCCTCATGATGTACGGGCAGATGACGGCCGGGTCGTGGATATACATCGGCACCCAGGGAATCCTGCAGGGCACCTATCAGACCTTCGCCGCCATAGCCGACAAGAGATTCGACGGGACCCTGGCCGGCACGCTCACCCTGACCGGGGGGCTCGGAGGCATGGGTGGCGCCCAGCCGTTGGCGGTGACCATGAACGGTGGTGTGGTGATCTGCATCGAGGTCGACCCCCACCGCATCGAGCGCCGGCTGGAGACCGGCTATCTCGACGTCAAGGCCGAGACCGTCGACGAGGCGATCGCGTTGGCCACAGAGGCCAAGAAGGCGAGGAAAGCCCTATCCATAGGGCTGCTCGGCAACGCAGCCGATCTCTTCCCCGAGCTGCTCGCCATGGGCATCGACGTGGACATCGTCACCGACCAGACCTCGGCCCACGACCCGCTGTACGGGTACATCCCCTCCGGCTACACCCCTGAGGAGGCCGCCACCCTGCGTGAGGACGACCCGGACACCTACATCAAGTCGGCCCGGGAGTCGATGGCAACACAGTGCGAGGCGATGGTCGGCTTCCAGCAGGCCGGCGCCGAGGTGTTCGACTACGGGAACAACCTGAGGGGTGAGGCACAGACGGCCGGGTACGCCGACGCATTCGCCTATCCAGGCTTCGTGCCGGCATACATCCGTGACCTGTTCGCCGAGGGATCGGGGCCGTTCCGCTGGGTCGCGCTGAGCGGAGATCCCGCGGACATCGCCGCCACCGACCGCGCCATCCTCCGCCTGTTCCCCGGGAACGAGCCCCTTCGCCGCTGGCTGACCATGGCCGCCGAGAAGGTCCACTTCCAGGGTCTGCCGGCACGCATCTGCTGGCTCTCCTATGGAGAGCGGCACCTGGCCGGCCTGAGATTCAACGAGCTGGTCGCGTCGGGGGAGGTCTCGGCTCCGATAGTCATCGGCAGGGACCACCTCGACTCGGGCTCGGTCGCCTCCCCCTTCCGGGAGACCGAGGCGATGATCGATGGCTCGGACGCGGTCGCCGACTGGCCCATCCTGAACGCGATGCTCAACGTGTCCTCCGGGGCGGCATGGGTGGCGGTCCACCATGGAGGAGGGGTCGGGATCGGGAACTCGATTCATGCCGGTGCCCAGGTGGTGGCCGACGGCACGGACCAGGGTGCGTTCCGGGTGGGACGGGTCCTGACCAACGATCCCGGCACCGGTGTGATGCGCCACGCCGACGCCGGATACGAGAAGGCACGGCGCGTGGCCCGTGAGCGCGGGGTCGACATCCCCATGCTCGATGGCGATGAATGACCCTCAATGGCCCCGGGCCAGCGTGTGGCTCACCTCGGAGAGCACCGAGCCCGAGTTGCTGGTGGTCGGGGTTCCCTCATCCCGATCGTCGCTCAGCCCGTCACGAGCCGACCTCGCCCCGCTGGAGGTGCGAAACCGTCTCGACCGTTTCTCGACCTTCCATGGCGAGTTGGACGTCGACTTCTCAACGGTTGCGGTTCACGACGCCGGCAACTGGCCGGTGTCGGAGATCGATCCCGTCCCCCTCATCGGCGAGGTGATGCGTCTCGCCGGCGACCTCCCCGCGGCCGAGCTCACGTTGTACATCGGCGGCGACAACGCGATCACCCGTCCCCTGGCCGCCGCGGAGACCGACGATCTCAGGAAGCTCGGGCTGATCACCTTCGACGCCCATCACGACGCCCGGTCCTTGGAGGAGGGGCCCAGCAACGGGAACCCGATTCGCGGCCTGATCGAAGAACACGGGCTCCCCGGCCGGAACGTCGTCCAGATCGGGATCCACTCGTTCTCCAACTCCGACGCTTATCACGCCTACTGCGACGACGCCGGGATCACCACCGTGACGGTCGAGCAGGTGGAGAAGATCGGGATGCGAGCCGCCGTCGACGTGGCGGTGAGCCAACTGGCCTCCAGCTGCGACTCGATCTACGTGGACGTCGACGTCGACGTGCTCGACCGCTCCTTCGCACCGGCCTGCCCCGGAGCCCGGCCGGGTGGGCTCACCGTGCGCCAGCTGTCGGCCGGAGTCCTACGGGCAGCGGCCCATCATTCGGTGCGGGCCATGGACTTCGTCGAGGTCGACCCGACCCTGGACGTGAACGACATGACCCTCGACATCATGGCCCA
Source organism: Acidimicrobiia bacterium (assembly GCA_049692815.1). Classification (GTDB taxonomy): domain Bacteria; phylum Actinomycetota; class Acidimicrobiia; order Spongiisociales; family ZC4RG35; genus JANQRA01. Next base: position 6,927 of record JBAVPF010000548.1, on the reverse strand, counting down.
TCTCCTCCTCTCGGCGGTGACCGGCTTCGCCACCCGCTGAGCCCGGAGACAGAGGGGCCTATCCCCCGCTGACCACCTGATCGGCCTCGCTCTCCACCCGGTCGCCGCCCTGGCCGGAGAGGAACCCGTGTGGCAGCCGGACGGGTCTCGGCCCATGACTGTGCCCACGCACCATGTGGTGTGCCTCCTCCGGGAAGGGGACGTGGGGATCCAGCTGACCGACCAGCTCGACGAGCTCCTCCACCGATCCCACCCGGGCCATGGCGTCACGCAACACCGGCCCCGCGGGGAATCCCTTCAGATACCAGGAGGGGTGCTTGCGGAACAGATTGATCCCGTATGGTTCGCCGAAGTGGTCGACCAGGAGTCGGGCGTGCCGGATCATGATCTGACCCACCTCACCCAGGGTCGGCGGGGTTCCCGGCTCCAGCCCGGCGAAGACATCCGCCAGGTCGCGGAACAGCCACGGCCTCCCCAGGCAACCGCGGCCGACCACCACGCCGTCACAGCCTGTGGTCTCCATCATCCGCATCGCGTCCGCCGCGGTCCAGATGTCGCCATTGCCCAAAACCGGTATCGACCCAACGGCCTCCTTGAGACGCCCGATCGCCCCCCAATCTGCCTCACCTGAGTAGAGCTGGCGGGCAGTCCGGGCGTGCAGGGCGACGGCCGCGGCCCCCTCGTCCTCGGCGGCGCACCCGGTCTCCAGATAGGTGAGGTGGTCGTCGTCTATCCCCTTGCGGAACTTGACCGTGACCGGGACGTCGCCGGCGTTGTCGACGGCAGAACGGACGATCCTGCGGAACAGGTCACGCTTCCAGGGAAGAGCGGCGCCACCTCCGTGACGCGTCACCTTGGCCATCGGGCAACCGAAATTCATGTCGATGTGGTCCACCTCCACCTCGTCGACCAGGTAGGCGACTGCCTCTCCGAGAGAGCCAGGATCGGCGCCGTAGAGCTGTATCGACCTAGGGGTCTCGTCGTCGTCGAAGCGTGCCAGGGCCATGGTCTTCTCGTTCCCCTCGACCAGGCCGCGGGCCCCGATCATCTCCGATACGTAGAGACCGGCTCCGAACTCGCGACAGAGCCTCCGGAAGGGCGCGTTGGTCACACCCGCCATCGGGGCGAGCACGACGGGTGGATCGACTCGAAGGGGTCCGATCGAAAGGCTCACAGGGATGGATGCTATTTCGGTCGAGCCAGAACCCGACAGGACCTGTGTCCTGGCTAGAAGTCCGTCCGGTCGACGTTGTGCATGCGCACCTGGCCCTGAGCCACCAGCTTCCCGTCGGACTCGCGGGTGATGTTCACCTGCCAGAGCTGCTGCGACCTCCCCCGATGGATCGGGGTGGCCTTCCCCAGGAGAACGCCTTCGGTGACAGAGCGGAGGAAGTCGGTCTTGTTGGAGACTCCCACCGCACCCGCCATGCCCTGGTCCATCGCCCAGAGCGCGGCGCCGGTGGAGGCGAGAGTCTCGATGATGGTGCAGTAGACCCCGCCATGGACGACCCCGTAAGGCTGGTGATGGTCCTCGGTGATCTCGAGACGGCCTTCGGCATGGTCCACCGAGGCATCGGTCAACTCGATCCCGGTGAGACCCACGAAAGTCGGGCGCCCCGAGAACGGATTCTCCATCACGAGCCGCAACCGGTCTCGAGGACCAGTAGGGGGCCGAGGTCGTCGTTGGCGTATTCGAACACCGAGACCGAGAACCCCTCCCAGTAGGCGCTGTCGAGGATGATCTCCATCCTCCCGTCCCCGTTGAGATCGGCCACCCCTCCATACGTGTATGCGCCGCCGTACACCCCGCCCTCGTCGAGCACCACCGTGTCACCGAGGATGGCCGTCTGCACGTCGCCCTCCACGACCTTTCGCATGAACGCCAGTGAGTAGTCGCCGGGCTCCAGCAGGTAGCCGGGAGTCACGTCCTCGGCGATGACGAGCACCTCATTGACTCCATCGCCTTCGAGGTCGGTCCGCACCAGTTGCTTGATCACCGGATCCGGAACGTCGAGGCCCCTCGCTGCCAGCAACTCGGCTGCGAAGCCGGCGTAAGTCCCGTCGTCGTCCAGCACCTCGAAGAGATGAGGCTGCAAAGCCCATGGAGCCGAAATGGCCACCCCGTAGGGACCGGGGAAAGTGCCCAGCAGCTCGGGATCGGCCAACTCGACGCCGAGGAGCTCGAGGGGCTCACACACGGTCGTCTGAGGCCCACCGGTCGTCGCGGCGACGGAGTCGAGGACGATCGTCTGGTAGTCCTCACCTCCGATCACGGGAAGCGCGCCCTCGCTCTCGGCGTCGAACCAGCCGTCGCCCCACCAGCCGAGTGCACCGAAATCCGTGGTGACGACGGGGAGATCGGCCCAATTGCCCGCGAGCAGCGAAGAAGTGGTCGTCGAAGGCGGGATCGTGGTCGTCGTGCTCGGCGTCGCGACCGTGGTCGTCGGCGCCAGGGTCGTCGTCGGCTCACCGGCCGTCGTCGACGATGACGAGGTAGCTGTCGACGAGGTGGAGGTATCTCCTGCGTCGCCGGGACTACACGCCGCCGCCACCAACAAAGTCGCAAGGAGTATTCGCCTCATCGCCCTACAAGTTAGACCCGGCGGTCGAACTCACCGAGATCAGCGCCAACCCGCCGGGCAAGACGCGCCAGCAGGTGGATGGGGAGCCCTATGACGGTGAAAGGGCTGCCCACGATCCTCTCTACGAAGACGCTGCCCCGGCCCTGTAGCGCATACGCCCCGGCCTTGCCCATTGGCTCCCCCGTGTCGACGTAGTCGGCGATCTCCATGTCCGTCATCTCCATCAGCCGCACCTCCGTGACGTCGACCATGGATGCCACCTCGCCGCCAAACGCCACCGCCAAGCCCGTGAAGACCTCGTGGGTGTCGCCCTGGAGGCGGCGCAACATCCCCCTGGCCTCTTCGGGATAGGCCGGCTTGCCCAGCACGTGGCCTTCGTGCACCACGGCCGTGTCGCCGCCGATCACGACGGTCTCCGGTGCCAGCCCCTCGAGTGCCTTCTCCCTGGCCAGCCTGTTCACGTAGTCACCGGCCGCCTCGTCGGGTCGTCTCGTCTCGTCTACATCCGTCGGCGCGACTTCGAACACCAGATCGAGCTGACGGAGCAGCTCGGCACGGCGGGGAGAGCCGGAGGCGAGCACCAGTCTCAAAGGACGCGCCCCAGACGCATGACGTGACGCGGGTGACGAATGACCGAGACGTCTTCGAGGGGGTTGGCGGCAAAGAAGACCGCGTCGGCGGGAGCGCCGACCGAGAACTCATGATCCCTCCCGGTTGCGGAGAAGCCAGAGGTGGTGACGGCGGCGAGCACGGCCGGGACACCCAGCCCGAGCGTGGAGAGGTGGAGGGCTTCGGCCGCCACATCGGAGGGAGCACCGATCAAGTCGGTTCCCGCCAGGACCTGCACCCCGGCCTCGACGGCCAGGGGGACGAGCCGACGCATTCTCTCCAGCCCCTCGGTGAGGAGACGCCCTCCCCTCGATTCCCGCCCGAGCTGGGCGATCGTGGCTTCAACCCGCAGCACCGTCGGAACCCACATCCCGCCGCGCGCTCCGAGCTGCTCGACATCGTCTTCCTCGAGAAAGAGCCCGTGCTCGATGGAATGGGCGCCTGCGGCGACAGCCAGGGCCGGGATCTCACGAGCCATGGTGTGGATGGCGACCCGCGCTCCCGCCGCCTCCGCCGTCTCCACGGCGATGGCAAGCTCCTCCGCGGTGAAGTTCGCCATCGGCCCGATGCCTCTCCGCGGCCAGTCGCCTATCAGCTTCACCCAACCACGGCCGGCAGCGGCCGCCTGGGCCACTGCGTCCCGTATCTCGCTCCCTTCGACCACCTTGCCGAACCCCGGGAAATAGCCCTCCTCGACCGTGATGATCCGCTCCGCAGCCTCGATCTCGGGCCTCTCACCCGCCTCGACCTCTTCGATGAGCCGGATGGTCGTGTCGTCACCCCAACCCTTGTCAAGGATGAGGGTCACCCCGGCCGCAAGGGCGTCACGAACACGCGTCGTGGCATCGGCGAGCACACCTGGCTCGGTGTTCAGCTCCCTCGCGGCCAGATGGGCGTGGGCGTCCACCAGCCCGGGAATCGCCCAGAGACCCTCACCGATCACATCCTCGGCCTCGCCGGACGGCTCCACCCACATTCCCTCGGCCACATCCCTCACCACTGCAGGCCCCCAGGGGCTGCGGAGAGTCACGCGAATGCTCACTAAGGGGACGGTAACGGCCGATCACTTCACATAATGGTCACCATGTCCCGTCTTGCGGTCCTGACCTTGCTGCTGGCCGCGTGCAGCGCCCCGGCAACGGTGGTGACGTCGCAAGCCGAGTCGACGACGACCCCCCTGGTCGCCACCACGACAGCGGCTCAGGGTCTCGATGTGACGGTGCAGGACTGCACTTCGCCACCAGTCACCTTCAGCCCGCTCTGCGAGATATACGAGCTGCTGGGTACCTGGTACGTGGACGCTCCGGTGGACCCGGGCCTCCTCGCCGACGTCGCCGTGCGGGGGCTGCGCGACTTCACCTCCTCCGAGACAGAAGAGCCACCCCGGGCCCTGCAGTGCGCCATCCCGGATGATGCCTTCTCGAGCCTCTGTGACGAGTTGGCGGTGAAAGTCGAGGAGACGCATGTGCCTATCGGGGCCGCTGTGGAGGCGGCCATGTCACACATGATCGATGTGGGTCTCGACCCGTTCACCTACTACCTGCCTCCCGACCAGGTGGGGGCACTGCGGCTGAACGGAGTCGTCGGAGGGGTTGGGGTGCTACTCGACGCCAGGGATGCCATCGGCTCGAAGTGCACCCAGGTGACGTCCACGTGCCGTCTCGAGATCATCGTCGTGCTCGAAGGCAACCCTGGATTCGAGGCCGGGCTGCAGCCGGGCGACCTGATCACCGCCGTCGACGGTGAATCGGTCGAGGGGAAAGGCTTCACTGCGATCGTCTCGGAAATCGCCGGGGACGAGACGGGCTCCGTCGCCCTCGGGGTGGAGAGGGGAGGCGAGAGCCTCGACTTCCAGATCGAGAGAGCCGAGCTGAGCGTGCCCACCGTTCAATACGCGGACTCGGTCGACGGAGCGGCGTATATCAGCATCCCGGACTTCGAGTCGGACATACCGTCTCTGGTCTACGACGCGCTCGACGTCATCGCGCCCTTGGCACCGAGCACCGTGGTCGTAGACCTGCGTGACAATCCCGGCGGGTACATCGACTCGTTCCTGCTGGTCGTGGACGAGTTCGTCGACGGAGGTGTCGTGATGGTCACCGACGCCCACGAAGAGCATCTCGAGTACGAGGCAGAGCCGGGAGGCGCTCTCACCACACCGAGGCTGGTGGTCCTGGTCAACCAGGGAACCGCGTCTGCCGCCGAGATCCTCGCCGGGGCGTTGAGGGACCGTCGTGGTGCCGTCCTCGTGGGAACCAACACATTCGGTAAGGACGCCGTGCAGATACCCTTCACGTTGCGCAACGGAGGCGAGTTCCACGTGGCGGTCGCCCATTGGTCGACACCCAACGGCGACACCGCCGGGGACGGGGGCTTGACCCCGGACCGCACAGTTGCCTGGCCATCGGGCGCCACCCTCGAAGAGGTGGTCGCATTGGCGTTGGATGCCGCTTCATGACCTCGAGAAGACTTGGGAGAACCCTGGTAGCGCTCGCGCTCCTGGCTTCGGCTTGCTCTGCTGAGACTGCCACGACGACCACGGTCGACACCGGCACGACACCGGCCCCGTCGACACCGCCGACCACGTCGGGCACCGGCACCACCGCCGACGAGGTGAGCCTGGTCGGATGTGAAGACCCTGAAGCCGACGTCGCCATCGTCTGCGAGGCGTACGACCTGATCAAGACCCGGTATGTGGACGACATCCCCGACGCCGACCTCGCCGAGGCCGCCACGCTCGGTCTCAATGTGCTGGACGGATCAGATTCATCGGACCTCCTGGTCTGCGCAGCGCCCGCACGGGAGTTCGACGCGACCTGCGACGTGGCGGCGATGGCTGCCGATACGACCTCCGAGGCGGCCGAAGCCATGGTGACCGGCATGACCTATGCGCTGGACCCGAACTCTGCCTACTTCGACGCCGAGGCTCGCCAACTCCTCGAAGAGGAGCAGAGTGGCCAGATCGAGGGCATCGGCGCCCTGGTGACCATCGAGGACAAGACCCAGCCGGCCGGTGAGCAGCAGTGTTCGATCGTCTCCGAGACCTGCCGGATCCTTGTGGCCTCGACGATCGAGGGGACTCCTGCAGAGGCGGCCGGGCTGGAGCCAGACGACGCCGTGGTGGGGGTCGACGGCCGGGACGTGAAGGGATTGTCCGTCGACGAGGTCACCGCCTTGGTGCGCGGGCCCGCGGGCACGGACGTCACCCTCACCATCGACCGTCAGGGGCGGGGGCTCGACATCGTCATCACGAGAGCCGCGTTCGCGGTGCCGGTGCTCAACTACCAGAAGATCGGCGACGTCGGGTATGTCCGTCTTTACACATTCACCGGCGATGCCAGCCCGGAGTTCGAGACGGCGATCGTCGACCTCCTCTCCGACGGGGTGGATTCCCTCCTCATCGATCTGCGTGGAGATCCGGGCGGGTTCCTCAACACCGCCATCGACGTGGCCTCCGTGTTCCTCTCCGACGGATATGTGATCACCACTCAGGGGCCGAACGAATCACTCGATTACGAGGTGAACGGCAACGCGATCGTGCCCGAGGACATGCCGGTGACGTTCGTGGTCGACGGAGGGAGCGCATCCGCGTCCGAGGTGGTGTCGGCGGTGCTCCAGGAACGGGGCAGAGCGACGATCGTCGGTCAGAACACGTTCGGGAAGAACACGGTGCAGCAGCGTTTTGCTCTCTCCAACGGTGGTGCCCTCAAGCTGACCATCGCCCGGTGGGTGACAC
>JBAVPF010000547.1:0-2093 GCA_049692815.1 Acidimicrobiia bacterium | reverse complement strand
GTTGTACATCGTCGTGGCGAACTGGCTGGTGCCGCCGCCCACGGTATCGACGATTTCGCCTCCGACGATCGACGGTGCGGGAAGGTATCCCTTCTCGATGGTCCGCTCGCCCACGAAGTCGTTGATGCTGAAGATCTCGCCGGGCAGGACGAGCTTCCCGTCGATGGTGTCGGCCATGGTGTCGATGTTGACGTTGCGGTCTTCGCAGCAGTTGTGATAGGTCGTGAAACGCACGACCAGGTGCTTGACGTTGAGGCTCTCCAGGTACGCGGTCGTGACCTCGGGCTCGGCTCCCTCGACGACCGGCAACTGAGCGGACCTGTTGCTGGTGAAGGCTGCCTGGTAGAGCCGACTGGCGGTCTCGACCTCGTCGATCCTCGTCCCGTTCTTGCCCGGGACGACCGAGACGGTGTCGTCGTCGTTGACCTTGAGACTCGCGTCGACGGGTGAGGCCTCGAACTCCCCGCGTATCGGTGCCAGGTACCCGTCGATGACACCCGGATCGAAGGAGTTGACGATCATGGGCGGGCTGTTGGTCACGGTCTCGGAGACGAAAGCGTCCCTCAAATCGGCCACGCTCAGGCTCGCCTGCTTGTCCTCGAAGGTGAGCGTGATCGGCCCGCCGAGCATCAGCTCCGCTTCCGAGAGGGCCGCGTCGACGTCCTGGTCGGTCAGCTTCGGCTCGATGGTGACAGTCGGTATCTCCGGAGTGGAGACTTCCGCGGAGAGAAGCGTCGCCAGTACGACACTGCTCGCCGACTCACGCTCAACGGCGACTCCGGTCGACGGGTAGACGGGTACGAGCTGGTCTCCCTCCAGCTCGATCGAGCCGGGATGGACGGGCTTGCCGATGACCTCTGTGTCCCAGGTGTCGTAGATCTCGGCCATGGCGGCGTCGTCCACGGTTCCCTGCAGTTCGATGTGAGTGGTGCTGAAGATGTGCCCGAGCCAGAACAGGAATTGTGTGGCGAGATTGCCCTCACGGCCGACTGCCATCGCCTTGGCGACCAGCCCCTCCCCGTCGATGGTGAAGCCGGTGTCCCCGGCCTCGACCACGACTGGGCTCCCTTCGACCACGAAGGTCGCGTTTCGGGTCAGTCTGCCGACCTCGAGTGTGCTGATCGCGGTGGCGGCTTCGGCCTCCGTGCGCCCGCCGAGGTCTAGCTCGGCGATCTGGACCCGGCCCATGACCTCGCCGCTGGACAGCCACCGCGTGACTCCGTATGCACCCAATAGGACGGCGAGGAATGCGCCCACGACGATGACGGCGGCGAGCAGAGGATGGATGGGAAATGAACGCTGTTTCTTCATCTGGGAGGCGGCCCCATGCAACCCCGGCCGAGGACTTCAGATGGTACAAGCGCACTCTTCGTTTGTGGAACCCGGAGACGACAAGACCGGGTATACGCTCCGGTCTGGATCGTGGTCACTTTCCCTCCAGTCGTCCCGGGTGACGAATTACGCATCAGTGCGACAACGTACGTCACGTGGAAGAAGTGCCCCGACAGCGCCAACGCTCGCCTACAGGGGATGTACGGGCCCGAGTCGAGGGCGTCGTTCCTCGGCAACCTGGCCCATCGGATCTTCAGCCGCCATCTTGCCTCCGGCCCCATCCCGGCCGAGGACTTCGACGCCGTGTGTAAAGAGGAGATCGGGAGCTCGGGCCTCAACTACAAGATGGGTGAGCTCGGGCTCAAGCCATCGTCGCTCACCGGCGTCATCGAGGAGGTGCGCGAGCTCTATATGCGTTTCGTCAGGCTGCCGGAAGAGGGTTTCGAGGGCTCTGAGATCTCCATCGAGCATAGGGCCGACGGCGACGTGGTCCTGGTGGGCAAGATGGACGCGGTGTTCAGGGACGATCTCGGTGGTCACCGCCTGGTCGACTGGAAGACGGGTGAGATCAGCGACGCCGACGACCAGCTCTCCTTCTACTCCCTGCTCTGGGCGCTGGATCGCGATGAATTGCCTGCCCAGGTCGAGGCGATCTCGGTGAAGACGGGGGAGCGGTATCACACCGTGCCCTCATCGGCGGATGTGCAGAGGGTGTCGAACGAGGTGGGCTCGCTGGTCGACGAGGTGCGGACGTCCTGGAT
>JBAVPF010000546.1:0-4969 GCA_049692815.1 Acidimicrobiia bacterium | reverse complement strand
TCGTCAATACCACCCGTGTCCGTCACCTGGCAGGCGAGGATGGGCTCGGGCATGGCCATCGCAGTGGTCGTGGACTCGCCGGCGGTGGTCGTCGTGGCCGCCGGCGCCTCGGTCGTGGTGGCTGCCGCCTCCGTGGTCGTCGTCTCTTCGCTGCTGGACGGGGAACAAGCCGCAAGGACCAGTCCCAGCGCCGCCAGCGCCGCGACGAACCGCAAATATCGTTTCACGTGTTTCCTCCGTGATCTCGTGGGAACGGACGGGGCGTGCCCGTCCGCTGCGCGAACAATAGTGATCGACGACGCCTAGTGCGATGACGAATGAACCGACGCCGGTCGGACGAGATAGATCCAGGGGATCGAGATGACGGTCACCAATACCTTCAGCACCACGTTCACCCAGAAGATCGACCACGCGACTGCGGGGTCGAAGACGCCGAAGAGTGTGGCGAGGCCCACGAACACCGCAGAGTCCACCGGGATGGCAATCGAGTTGGAGAACAGCACCCGGCCCCACTGGGTTCGCTCTCCGAACCAGGCGACCCAACGTGAGTACGCCTCGGTGTCGATCAACTCGGAGGCCACCTCGGCAACGATGGATGCGATCACGATTCCCCACACCGGGGCCAGGACGTTCCCAAACTCGAGCTGCGGCCCCGTGACCTGGTCGGCGGGGAGGATCGAGACGATCGCGAAGTAGCCGGCCATCAGGAGGTTGATGACCGCGGCGAGGACTATGAGTGTCCGGGCGGCCCCCTTTCCGCCCACCTTGTGGACCAGATCTCGCAGTGTGAACGTGAAGGGGTAGATCAGGGTGCCGGCGTCGACGGCGTATCCACCCAGGGTGATGATCCGCAGACTCCCGATGTCGGACAGGATCTGGGCGGCGATGTAGGCGCCGCTCACGACCACCAGCACCCGCACCGCCCTATCCATGTGGCGGCGAGGGTAGGGGTCCTAGTCGAAACCTCAGGTAGTTAGCCCCGTATACGGGGCTAACTACCTCGAGAACACAGAGGGGGTTTCATCACGCCCCGGTTCGCGGCAAGCTCGAAACGATGGCGGCGACCCGACAACTGATCGAATACGCCAAGCACCACGGCGGGATCATCTCGACCGGCGAGGCACTCGAGCTCGGCATCCCCGGCTCGACGCTCGATCGCCGCGTGTCCGAAGGCATATTCGTTCGACTCGGCAGAGGGATCCTCGCTCTCCCCGGCACATCGACCAGACCAGACGTCTTGATGCGAGCCGCCGGACGACTACTCGGCGCCGTCGTGTCCCACCAGTCGGCGGCCAGGTTCCATCACTTCGACCTCGTGAGCTCGGCGTCTCCCACGGTCACGGTTCCCCATCGAGGCACGTACTCGTTCCCGGGCTTGACCGTCCACCAGTCGACTGACCTCCTCCCGGAGCACGTCGTGACGATCAATGAGTTTCGAGTGACCAGCCCTGCCCGCACGATCCTGGACTTGGCCAAGGTGATCAATAGGAGTCGGATGGAGAAGGTCGTAGACCATGCGCTGGCGGCGGAACTCGTCGACTTCGATGACTTGGCTCGTCTCTTCTTGACGTTGACGCGGCAGGGGAAGAAGGGGATGAAGCACATGCGTCAGGTTCTCGCCGCCCGGGAGGACGACGCAAGAGTCACGGAAACGGTGATCGAGAGGAAGCTGTTCAGGCTCCTAGCCGATGCCGGCCTGGAGACCCCAACGAGACAATTCCATGCGCCGTGGTTGGAAGCCGTCGACGGGCGAGTCGACTTCGCGTACGTGACAGAGCGAGTCGTCGTCGAAGCCGACAGCCGCCGGTGGCATCGTCTCTTCGATGCATTCGAGGTCGACCGGCGTAGGGACATCGCTGCCCAATTGGCTGGCTGGATCGTCCTTCGGATCACCTGGAAGATGATGGAGGAGGACCCGACGTTCGTCGTCGGGTCCATCCGCCGGGCACTGTCGATGCGCTCCGGCGCCGTTTCCGGAGGTAGTTAGCCCCGGATACGGGGCTAACTACCGGAGGTTCGCAACAGGCGGGCGGGCGGGCTATTCGAGGGCGGGGACGAGGGTGGGGTCGATCGTCACGTACTTGACGAGCGTGGGATTGGTGACCCCAGCGAACTCCCAGTGCCACGGCTCCTGGGTGTCCTTCCCGCACTCGGCCCAGGCGGGATGGACCCAGCCGAAGCGGTACGCGTTGTTCTTCATCCAGTCGTACTCCCGGTCGTAGCACGAGAGCACCCGGCCATAGCGGGTGGCGAAGTCGACGGCGCGCCCCCAACCGTGGTTGGAGCGGCCGGCCGGGGCCACCGGAGGGCCGCTGCACTCACGGGTCCGGCGGGTTCCTGTCTGCACCTTCTGCCCGGTCTCGAGGTCCACCCCGAACACGGCCGTCTCAACGAACGGGCATCGCCGCTCGTAGGCGCGTGCTTGCTGGGTGAAGCTGCGATAGCAGTCCTCATGACGAAGGTAGATCCCGTCGTCCTCGGCGGCGTCGACCATGAGAGAGTAGAGGTAGGCGGCGTCCCTCTCCAGAGAGCAGCCACGCACCGTCATCAGCCGGTCGGGATCCATCTTGCCGTTGACGAACCCGTCGAGCTTGAGATCGAGGGTGTACGCCTCGGTGCCGGCAGGGGCATACTCCGGCACCTGTCCGGGACCGAGAGCGGCAGTCATGACTAGTAACAGAGCGAGGACTTGGGGCATAGGGCTACGCCCAAGAGGAATCGGCCCGGCTCGGGCCCTCCTTTAGAAAAACGAAAGCGCTATTCGGAGCCCGCCATCTCCACCGGGGGGACGTCCGGAGAGGTGGCGATTCCTTCGAAGGTGAGCTCGTCGAGCTGGCTGTCGTGGCCGACGAGAATCGTCATGCCGGCCTTGTACTCGCCGAGGAGCACACGCTCCGAGAGCGGATCCTCCAAAAGACGCTGTATCGCCCGGCGAAGCGGTCTCGCGCCCAGCTCCGGGTCGTAGCCGTGGGCTCCCAGGTACTCCTTGGCGTCATCGGTGAGAGCGAGATCGAGATGCTGGGTCGACAGCTGCTCACGCACCCGCTCCAGCATGAGGTCGACGATCATCTTGAGCTCGTCCATCGTCAGCTCGTGGAAGACGATGATCTCGTCGAGGCGGTTGATGAACTCCGGCCTGAAGTGCTTCTTCAGCTCTTCGGTGACCCTCTCCTTCATGTGCTCGTAGGAGACCTCCCGGTCCTCCATGTGGAACCCGACGGCCTTCTTGTGCAGATCCCTGGTGCCCAGGTTGGAGGTCATGATGATCACGGTGTTCTTGAAGTCGACCGTGCGACCCTGAGCATCGGTGAGACGACCCTCTTCGAGGATCTGAAGGAGGGTGTTGAAGACGTCGGGATGTGCCTTCTCGATCTCGTCGAACAGCACGACCGAGAACGGCTTGCGCCGCACCGCTTCGGTGAGCTGGCCGCCCTCGTCGTAGCCGACGTAACCAGGTGGGGAGCCGACCAGACGGCTGACCGTGTGCTTTTCCATGTACTCGGACATGTCGAGCTGGATGAGGGCGTCCTCCTGACCGAACAGGAACTCGGTGAGAGCCTTCGCCGTCTCGGTTTTACCAACACCGGACGGGCCGAGGAAGATGAACGAGCCCGATGGGCGGCGGGGATCCTTCAGCCCCGCACGGGTGCGACGAATGGCCTTCGAGACGGCCTGGATGGCGTCGTGCTGGCCGATGATGCGCTTGTGGAGCTCCTCTTCCATGTTGACGAGGCGAGCGGTCTCCTCCTCGGTGAGGCGATGGACAGGGATGCCGGTCCATTGAGCCAGCACCTCGGCGATCTCCTCCTCATCGATCACCCAGCCTGAGCTCTCGTTGTCGGCTTCCTGGGACGCTCGTTCGGTGAGAAGCGAACGCTCTTCGTCGCGGAAGTTGGCGGCACGCTCGTAATTCTCGCTGGAGACGGCGTCGGCCTTGTTCCTCCTGACGCCGGCCAGCTTGTTGTCGATCTCGATGATCTCGGGGACGTCGCTCTTGCGATGGATGCGCATCCTCGAGCCGGCCTCGTCTATGAGGTCGATGGCCTTGTCTGGAAGGAACCGGTCGGCCAGATAGCGATCGGCCAGGTTGGCGGCCGAGACGATCGCCTGATCGGTGAAGCGAACGGAATGATGCTCCTCGTACCTGTCTTTGAGACCCATGAGGATGTCGATGGTGTCCGTGAGAGAAGGCTCCTCCACCTGTACCGGCTGGAATCTGCGCTCCAGCGCCGAGTCCTTCTCCAGGTACTTTCGATATTCCTCGAGCGTGGTTGCACCCACCGTCTGCAACTCGCCCCGTGCGAGCATCGGCTTGAGGATGGAGGCCGCGTCGATGGCGCCCTCGGCGGCACCCGCGCCGACGAGAGTGTGGATCTCGTCGATGAAGAGGATGATGTCACCCCTGCTCTTGATCTCCTTGAGGACCTTCTTGAGCCTCTCTTCGAAGTCACCGCGGTAGCGGGAGCCGGCGACGAGAGCGCCGAGATCGAGGGTGTAGAGGTTCTTGCCCTTCAGGTTCTCCGGGACGTCGTCCGAGACGATCCGCTGGGCCAGGCCCTCCACTATGGCCGTCTTGCCCACGCCCGGCTCGCCGATCAGCACCGGGTTGTTCTTGGTCCGGCGGGAGAGGATCTGCATGACCCGCTCGATCTCACGTAGGCGGCCGATCACCGGGTCGAGCGAGCCTTCCCGAGCCGACTGGGTGAGATTGCGCCCAAACTGGTCGAGAACGGTGGAGCCGGACGAGCTCGACTCACGGCCTCCGGCGCCGGCGGTCTTCGGCTGCTGCTCTTCGGACCCGCCGGGCCCGGACAGGAGCTGGATGACCGTCTGTCGGACCTTTTGCAACTCGGCGCCGAGTTGCTGGAGCACCTGTGCCGCTACACCCTCGCCCTCCCGGATCAGCCCGAGGAGGATGTGCTCGGTCCCGATGTAGTTGTGGCCGAGCTGAAGGGCCTCGCGCAGAGAC
>JBAVPF010000545.1:0-3121 GCA_049692815.1 Acidimicrobiia bacterium | reverse complement strand
CTCCCTCGCCGCGGCGACAAGGTCCCGATAGCCGGTCATTTGTGGGCGTGGGCGGGATCCCCCGCCTCGGGGTCGATGTCGTAGCGCTCGAAGGCGTCGGTCACGGCCTCCGGCTTCATCTGGCCGGCGCGCACCAGGCCGGAGAGGGCCGCCACCACGATGTGGCCGGTGTCGGTCTCGAAGAAGTGACGGAGCGCCCGGCGGCTGTCGGAGCGGCCGTAGCCGTCGGTGCCGAGGGTGGTGAAGTCCCGGTCGATCCAACGGGCCACCTGGTCGGGGACCATCGTCATGAAGTCGGTGACGGCGACGATCGGGCCCGACGAATCCGCGAGGAGACGTTTGACCTGGGGCACTCTCGGCTGTTCCGTCGGGTGGAGACGGTTCCACCGCTCCACCTCCAGTGCCTCCTCGCGCAGACGCTTGTAAGAGGTCGCCGACCACAACTCGGCACCGACCCCATAGTGCTGCGCCAGCTCGGTCTGGGCCTCCCGTGCTGCGAGGTTGGCGGTGCCGGAGAAGAGGATCGACACGTCCTGACCGGTCCCGTCCGGTGCCTGCGACCAGCGGTAGAGACCATCCATGATCCCCTGTTCCACGCCCTCGGGACGAGCGGGCTGTGAGTAGTTCTCGTTGTAGACGGTCAGGTAGTAGAAGACGTCGTCGGGGTTCTCCCCGTACATGCGCTCCAGACCGTGCTGGACGATCGTCCCCACCTCGTAGGCGAAGGCAGGGTCGTACGCCTGGCACACGGGGACGGTCGTGGCCAGCACCAGGCTGTGACCGTCCTGGTGCTGGAGCCCCTCACCGGCGAGAGTGGTGCGGCCGGCCGTGGCACCGAGGAGAAAGCCTCGCACCCTGGCGTCGCTTGCGTTCCAGATGAGGTCCCCGACCCTCTGGAAGCCGAACATCGAGTAGAAGATGAAGAAGGGCACCATCGGGACGTCTCTCGTGGCGTACGAGGTGCCTGCCGCCGTCCACGAGGCGAGCGAGCCGGCCTCGGTGATCCCCTCTTCGAGGATCTGGCCGTCCTGGGACTCGGCGTAGGAGAGGAGCATGGAGGCGTCCACCGGCTCGTAGAGCTGGCCTCTCGAGGCGTAGATCTTCAGCTCGCGGAACAGCGAGTCCATGCCGAACGTCCTCGCCTCGTCGGGGACGATGGGGACGACGTGTGGCCCGAACCCCTCGGTGCGGGCTAGAGATCGTATGAGTCTCGTGAAGGCCGAGGTGGTGGAAGCCTCCACCTTTCCCGAGCCCGCCATGACCTCGGCGTAGGCCTCATCGCCGGGCAGTTGGAGCCGGGTGCCCCGCACCCTCCGCTGGGGGAGCGGCCCGCCGAGGGCCTCACGCCGGGCCATCAGGTAGTCGTGCTCTGGGGTGCCGGGCCCGGGCCGGTAGTACGGCGGCTCTCGATCGCCCTCGAGAGCATCCTCGGGAATCTCGTTCTCCAGGTGGAGAGTGCCGCGAAGGGCGAGCAGCTGCTTGTTGGTCAGCTCCTTGATCTGGTGGGTGGCGTTGCGCCCTTCGACGTCGGGACCGAGGGTCCAGCCCTTGATCGTCTTGGCCAGGATCACCGTCGGCTTGCCGTTGTCCAGCTCGGTGGCCACCTTGTATGCGGCATAGATCTTGCGAAAGTCGAGCCCGCCTCGTCGCAGGTTCCACACCTCGTCGTCGGTCATGTCGGCGACCAGCTCCTTGGTGCGGGGATCCTTGCCGAAGAAGTGGTCCCTGACGAAGGCCCCGTCCTCTGCCTTGTAACGCTGGTACTCACCGTCGACCGTGGTGTTCATGACATTGACCAGGGCGCCCTCGGTGTCACGGGCGAGCAGATCGTCCCATCCGCTTCCCCAGATGACCTTGATCACGTTCCAACCGGCGCCACGGAACACGGCTTCCAGCTCGGTGATGATCTGACCGTTGCCGCGGACCGGGCCGTCGAGACGCTGCAGGTTGCAGTTGATCACCCAGATGAGATTGTCCAGGCCCTCGCGCGTCGCCAGTGAGATCGACCCGAGTGTCTCCGGCTCGTCGGTCTCCCCGTCCCCTATGAAGCACCAGATCCTCGATTGAGACGTGTCGTCGAGACCACGGTTCTGGAGGTACTTGTTGAAACGGGCGTGATAGATCGAGTTGATGGGCCCCAGCCCCATCGACACTGTGGGGAACTCCCAAAAATCGGGCATCAGCCGGGGGTGGGGATAGGAGGAGAGACCGTGACCGCCGATCTCGGACCTGAAGTTGTCCAGGTGCTTCTCGTCGAACCGGCCCTCCAGATAGGCGCGGGCATACGTGCCCGGCGCGGCGTGGCCCTGGATGTAGAGATGGTCTCCGCCACCGATAGCCCCCTTGCCCCGGAAGAAGTGGTTGAAACCGATCTCGTACAGGGTCGCCGACGAGGCAAATGTCGACAGGTGCCCGCCGATGCCCTTTTCCCGATGGTTGGCCTTCACCACCATGACGGCCGCGTTCCACCTTATGAATCGGCGGATACGGCGCTCGATGTCCTCGTCACCGGGGAACTCGGGCTGCTCCTCCAGAGGGATCGAGTTGATGTACGGCGTGGTCACCGCTCCCGGGATCCCGAGCCGGGTCTCGTGGGCGCGCTCCAGGAGCTTGGCGAGGAGGTAGCCGGCGCGAACCGGCCCCTTCTCGGCGGCGATGGCGTCCAGCGAGTCGATCCACCCCTGGGTCTCGATGGGATCGGTGTCGGGGAGTTGACGGACGTACTCGTCGCCGATCGTCTCGCCGAGGTCGGATGGCATGCGGCCAGGTTAGTTAGGCCGTCTTCTCACGTTTAGAGAGTGTCTCCAGCCAGGGCGTCAGGACTCCCATGAACCGGACCGGCGCATCGATCTGCGGAGTGTGACCGGTGTCCTCCATCTGGATCAATGTCCAGTCGGGACGCAGGCTGCAGAGCCATTCGACCGACGTGGGGGAGACTATGTGGTCGCCGATGCCCTGGATTACCAGGGTCGGGGCCGTGATGTCCCGGATCATGGCGACGAAGCGCGAGTGGCGCTGAAAGGCCCTTCTTATCGACCGTCCTGTCATGGGAACGGCATCTGCGACCCAGGGGAGCCGTTTCCTCCTCTCGGCCAGCCTGACGAATTCCTCGACGAGGGGG
>JBAVPF010000544.1:0-2224 GCA_049692815.1 Acidimicrobiia bacterium | reverse complement strand
GAATGGTCCTTCAAGTTGACCATCACCCAGGATGCGTGCACTCAGCCGCCGCAGGGCGTCTCGACCACGGTCGTGGCCAGCTCCTGTTCGGTTGGCTCGGAGGGCGAGCCTGGCGGGAGTGTCGATGTGACCATCAACCCGGCTTCCGGGGCGACCGTCAAGGTGTACACCGATGCGGCCCATAGCAATCTCATCAGTACCTTCACCTCGACGGGGAGCATCGGTGGCCTGTCGCCGGGCACCTACTACTGGACGGCGAAACCGGGCGACGGCTTTGAGCTGACCGGTCCATCGTCCGGCTCGGTGGTCATCGAGAACTGCGATGTGACCGTCAGTGTCAGCGGCGTTTGCCAGGCTCCAAATGGTGTCGCCGTCGGTGTGATCTCCGCCCAGATATCGGTCGATGATGCTGCCACCGTCGAGGTCTCGGATTCCTCGGACACCGTCGTCGCCTCATTCACAGAGAGCGGGTCGGCTTCGGTTTCGGCCTCGGCGTCGTACACCTGGGAGGCGACGGCCGCGGACGGGTTCGACCTGTCCGGGCCTTCGTCCGGCACGGTGGTCATCGAGGACTGCACCCCACCCGCCGAGGCTGGTGAGATCATCGTCGAGAAGGTCGTCCTCGGAGACAACAGCCAACTCGTCGAGTTCACCTTCAACACTCAGGGCTTCACCCTCGCTGACAACACGCTGGCTCACGGTCAGTCGAGCTCATCGGGACCGGTTGCGGTCGGGAGCGGCTACTCGGTGACAGAGGCTGACGTCGATGGGTGGACGCTGGTCGATGCCACGTGCTCTGACGGCTCGTTGCCGGGCAACATCGACGTCTCTGCCAATGAGGTGGTGACCTGCACCTTCATCAACGAGCTAGAGCCTCCGCTGGTCGGAGCATCGATAGTCGTGACCGTTGGCGGGTCCTGCGTTCTCAACGACGACCAGGGGACGGGTCTGATCAGCGTCACCGTGTCGGTGGCCGATGGGGCCAGTGTCGTGGTCAGCGACTCCGACGGTGGGGTCGTGGGGACGTTCTCGTCGGATGGGTCGGTGACAGTCCCGGAGGGCGCCGTCTATAGCTGGGTCGCCACTCCCAATGAGGGCTTCGAGTTCCCGGCAGGCTTCGCATCCTCGGGCACCATCACGATCCCGACGTGTTCGACACCGACCGTGCTTCCCTTCACGGGCGTCTACGCCGATCAGTTGGCCAAGCTCGGGTTCATGCTGCTGGCTGCCGGTGTGCTGGTCATGACCAGCGGCTGGTACCTGCTCGGCTGGAGAGAAGAGTCCTAGTCCTTCATCAACACCACAGAGTGGGCATAAAGAGCCCCGGGATTAACCTCCCGGGGCTCTGCTCATGAACTACGACCAGGCTGTTGCTTACGTCGAGCGTCATATCGGGCTCGGTGGTCAGCCGGGTCTGTCACGCATGCGCGATCTGCTCGACCTCATGGGAAGGCCGGAGGACGGGTACCCGATAATCCACGTCGCCGGGACCAACGGCAAGACTTCGACATCACGGTTGGCCACGCTCCTCCTGGTCGCGCACGGTTTGACGACAGGAACTTTCACTTCCCCGCACCTCCAGCGGATAGAAGAGCGGTTGGCGGTCAACGGGAGGACATCCACCAGTGAGGAGTTCGCCCAGGCCGTCTCCGACGTTGCGGCCTTCGCCGACCTGCGGGAGGGAGCCGGTGACGAACCAAACACCTACTTCGAGCTGCTGGCGGCGGCAGGCTTCGCCTTCTTCGCCGAGCAGGCGGTGAGCGCGGCGGTTCTCGAGGTTGGGCTCGGCGGGCGACTCGACGCCACCAACATCGTCGAGGCCGACGTGTGCGTGGTGACTTCGATCGGGCTGGATCACACCGAGTACCTGGGGAAGGAGATCGCCGGCATCGCCAGGGAGAAGCTGGCCATCGCAGGGCCGGAATGCATTCTGGTGACCGGGCCCCTTCCTGAGGCCGCGGCTCATGAGGCCACCCTCCGGGCGCGGGAGTTGGGGGTGCAGCACCGGCGCTACGACATCGATTACGGCATCGAGGAGTACGAACGAGGCGTGGGGGGATGGCTCGTGACCGTGAAGGGAGCGGAGGCCGACTATGAGGACATCTTCCTTCCGCTCCACGGCCAATATCAGCTGACCAATCTCGCCGTGGCCGTTGCCGCCACCGAGGCGTTGGTGGGTCGCAAACTCGATCAGGAAGCGATCCGTGACGGGGCCGCCGTGGCC
>JBAVPF010000543.1:0-2012 GCA_049692815.1 Acidimicrobiia bacterium | reverse complement strand
GGTCAAGGCGGTTCGAGAAGCTCTCGGCCCGGACGGCCATGTGCGTGTCGATGTCAATGCCGGCTGGGACCTGGACACCGCCGTCGAGCGGATTCGGAAGCTCGCAGAGTTCGACCTCCAATACGTCGAGCAGCCGGTGGCCTCGGTGGAGGAGATGAGAAGGCTCCGCCAACTCGTTCCGGTGCCGCTGGCCGCCGACGAGCTGATCCGACAGAGCCCGCGCCCGCTCGAGGTGATCGAACAGGGGGCCGCCGACTTCATGATCCTCAAAGTGCAGCCCATGGGTGGTGTGTCACGGGTGCTCGACATCGCCCACAACTCACCGGTCCCGGTGGTGATCTCGTCTGCTCTGGAGACCTCTGTGGGCATGTACGGGGGGCTGCTCGCAGCGTCCCTGCTCCAAGACCTCTCATACGCATGCGGACTGGGGACGGTGGCCATGAACGAGGGCGATCCCACTCTCGAGCCCCTGGTCCCGGTGGACGGGGTGCTCGAGGTCAGGCGTCCCGAGCCGGATCCGGAGCTGTTGGAGCGTTGGAGACCCGAGCCGAGCCGTAGCGCGGAGATGCTGCGCAGACTGCGTGCCGCGGCCGAGGTTCTGACATGACCCATCCCAACGCGAGCATGGCCCTGGCCCGGGCTCTGATCGACGAGCTGGCCGCCCAGGGTGTGGCCTCGGTCTATATGTCGCCCGGCTCCCGGTCCGGTGCCCTGGCCATCGCGGCCGCGGAACACCCTGAGATCGAACTGTGCGTCGTGCTCGACGAGAGGTCGGCCGCCTTCCACGCCCTCGGGGATGCCCGTGCCCGGGAGGGCCCGGCAGCCGTGCTCTGCACCTCCGGCACCGCGGCAGCCAACCTGTTCCCCGCGATCGTCGAGGCGGACATGGCCTGTATGCCGCTCGTCGCGGTCACGGCCGACCGTCCTGCCGAGCTCCGGGGAGTCGGAGCCAATCAGACGATCGACCAGGTGAGGCTCTACGGCGCCAAGGTGCGGGCATTCGAAGAGCTGGCCGCGCCGGAGCCACTGGCCGATGCCAATCGGACCTGGCGGCGTGCCGTGGCACGTGTCATGAGCAGCTCGCGTCGTCCCCGTCCCGGTCCGGTGCACCTGAACGTGGCCTTCTGGGAGCCGACCGTGCCGGTTACCGACGACGGTCGGACCGCGGGCGAGGTGTACCCCTACGACACTCCGAGACTCGTGCCGGCTCCGGAAGCCGACGTCGGCACCCGCCCCCGCGCTTCGCTCGACACCGCCACGGAGAGGGGCCTGGTGATCGCCGGAGACGGCGATTACGACCGGGCGGGTCTGCTGTCGGTGGCGTCGGGCCTCGGGTGGCCGGTGCTGGCCACCGCGTTGTCGGGGATGAGGGGCGGCCCGGTGATCTCGTCATATGGACGTCTGATCGCCGGTGGCGTTCCCGACGATCTGGTGCCGGCCACGGTGGTCGCAGTGGGGGCCATCGGTCCGGACACCCGGCTGGAAGATCTGATCGCCTCGGCGGGGAGCCGGGTACGGGTCGATCGCTGGGGGAGGAGCATCGACCCGCTTCACAATGCCACGGTCGTCGTGACCGGTGATCCCGTCGACCTCCTCTCCTCGTTGTCCGGCCACGCCGATCCTGCGTGGGCAGAGCGCTGGGCCGAGGCAGATCGGATGGCGCGAGTCGAGTCGGACGAGTTGCTGTCGGGAATCGCCCCCATGACCGGGGCACACGTTGTGGCTGCCCTCAATCGCGTGGATTGGGGCGCCCTCGTTGTCGCCTCGTCCCTGCCGGTGCGCGAGGTGGACGCACATCTGACCCGTGGAGGCAAGGTCTTCGCCAACCGGGGGGCCTCCGGCATCGATGGTTTCGTCTCCACATCCTTCGGGGTCGCCTCGGTGATCTCGAGGACGGTGGCCCTGACCGGAGATCTCTCCCTTCTCCACGACTCCAACGGGTTCATCCACGAGGGGGCGTTCGACCTGACACTCGTCGTCGTCGACAATGACGGCGGGGGTCTCTTCGACTC
>JBAVPF010000542.1:0-5130 GCA_049692815.1 Acidimicrobiia bacterium | reverse complement strand
GTGCGATGTTGAGACCATGCAGCAGGGAGTTGACGGCCAGCTTGCACGCTGCGCCGGCACCACGCTCACCGACCCTGATCACCCTCTTGGCGATGGCCGACAGGACGGGCTCGACCGTGTCGATGAGATCCGATGAGCCGCCCGCCATGATGGTGAGAGCGCCGGCCTCGACCGTCGAGACACTCCCCGAGACGGGACAGTCGACGAAGCCGCCTCCGGCCGCGTCCACCGCCTCGCCCACCTCCAGGATGGTCCCGGGATCCACCGTGCTGGTGTCGACGGCGACCGTCCCGGCTGAGATCCCTGAGACGATTCCGTCGGGCCCCAGATACACGGTGCGCAGAGCGGCGTCGTCCGCCAGGCTGGTGACGACGATGTCGGCTGACGCGGCGGCGCCGGCGGCGGTGTCGGCGACGACTGCTCCCGTATCTGCGCGCACCGGGTCGGCTTTCGAGCGGTCACGATTCCAGACGACCAGCGGGTACCCGGCGCCGTGGAAACGTCGAGCCATGGCTGAGCCCATCCGGCCAAGACCGATCACGGCCACGGTTGGCGTCGAATCACTCCTCACTGATAAGTGACACTACACACCTTGAAAGGGGTTCAGCCTCGCAAAAGGGGCTCGACGTCGCGAGCGACGTATCTCCCGATGGCGATGCTGGCGGTGGCCCCCGGCGAGGGAGCGTTGAGGACGTGGACCGTGTTGCCTGTCCTCTCGATAACGAAATCGTCGACCAGCGACCCGTCGGGACGAACCGCTTGCGCCCTGACCCCTGCGCCCCCCGGCATGAGGTGCTCTCGCCTCGTTGCCGGGACGAGACGTCGGGCCAGCCGAGAGTAGAGGTAGGTCGATCGGGAGCTGAGGAGCTCCCGTGTCCCCGAGGCCCAATGACGGAGTGCGAGTCTCCGGAACCCCGCGGTAGCCATGGTCTCGCGGACATCCGACCACACCGGCGACGCCCCCCTGTAGTGCTCGCGCCCCAGGGCGAGGACGGCGTTCGGGCCGACCTCGACCGTGTCATCGATGCGGCGGGTGAAGTGGACTCCCAGGAATGGGAACCTGGGATCGGGCACCGGGTAGATAAGCGCTCGTATCAACGAAGCGCCGTCGCCGGACATGCGGTAGTACTCGCCCCTGAACGGCACTATCCGAACCTCTGACGAGACTCCCGCCAAGGACGCGACCCTGTCCGAATACAGCCCGGCACAGTTGACCAGCACCTTCGCCCGCAGGGTCTTCTCCCCCGCCTGCACCTCTACCCCATCGACTCCATGCCGGATCCGGGTGACCTCGCGCCCGGTCAGGATGGAGCCACCCGCGGCCACCAGATCGGCTGCCATCCGGGAGGCCAGCGCAGGGAAGTCGGCGACCCCGGCGTCCGGGACGTACAGGGCCGTCAGCCCGGTCGCCTCCGGCTCGTGGTCCTTGATCCCGTCGGGCCCGAGACGCTTCATGCCAAGGAGACCGTTGGCCCTCCCCCTCCGCTCCAGCTCATCGAGCGCAGGGACCTCGGACGGCCTCACCGCGATCACCAGCTTGCCGGACCGACGCACCGCGATGCCGCTCTCGGCGCAGATCTCGTACACGGCGTCCCGGCCCTCGACGCAGAGACGCGCCTTCAACGAGCCGGGCTTGTAGTAGAGGCCGGAGTGGACGACGCCACTGTTGTGACTGCTCTGGTGGGCAGCGATCGAGCCTTCTTTGTCGACGATGGCGGTCGAGACTCCGACATGCGATTCGCTCAGGGCGCGACCTACTGCGAGACCCACCAGCCCCGCTCCGACTATGCAGACATCCACCTTCTCCTCAAAAGACATCGCGCCCCCAGGTGATCAGCTGCACTACACACGCCATGAGATCCGTATATCCTCGCTGTTCTTCCATCAAGGAGCGAGACGAGAATGTCAGACGGGTCCGTCGTGATCGTCGGAGGCACCGGCGGGATAGGTAGGGAGATAGCCGCGCACTACCGGGCCGAGGGCTCGCCCGTGGTCATAACCGGGAGCGACCGGGCACGATCGGAAGCGATCGCCGCGGAGGTCGGTGAAGGCGTCGTCGGCATCGGGTTCGACCTGGCCAAGCCCGAGTTGATCGCCGAGGCGCTCGCCGGTGTCGGGCCGGTCTCCCGTCTGGTGCTCGCCGCCATAGCCAGGGACAACAACCCGATCAGGGAGTACACGATCCCCGGTGCCGTGAATCTGACGACGATGAAGCTCGTCGGCTACACCGAGACGGTCCACACTCTCATCGACCGTCTCTCCGACGACTCCTCGGTCGTGCTGTTCGGAGGTCTGGCCAAGGAACGCCCCTACCCCGGCGGAATCACGGTGGGGACTGTGAACGGAGGCGTGTCGGCGATGATCCGCGACCTCGCCATCGAGCTGGCACCGATACGTTTCAACGCGATCCATCCCGGAATCGTCGGCGACAGCCCCTTCTGGGAGGGCAAGGACCTGGGGGCGGTCATCGGCAGGACCCCCACCGGCAAGCTGGCAACGATGGCCGACGTGGTCGGCGCTACCGTCTTCCTCCTGGAGAATCCGGCAGTGAACGGAGTGAACCTCTATGTCGACGGCGGGTGGATGTTGATGTGAGCGACACGCAGAGGGCAGCTGACATCGACGACAGACTCGATGGAATCGGCGACCGGTTGCGGGAGGAACGCACCCGGGCCGGCATCAGCCAGCGAGAGCTCGCCAGAAGATTGGGGTTGTCCGCATCGCTCATCTCCCAGCTGGAGAGTGGGCAATCGAAGCCTTCGGTAGGGACCCTCTACGCCATAGTCACCGAGTTGGACGTCTCGCTCGACAGGGTGATCAGGGGCGAGGACTATCAGTCGGCCGACTCCATAGTCGAGCCCAGACCGGAGACGGTGAGCCCTCTGGTGCACCCGAAGGAGCGTCACGTCATCGAGCTCGCCTCGGGAGTTCGGTGGGAAGAGCTGACGGCATCCTCCGAGGATGGCGTCGACTTCCTACACGCCACCTACGAGGTCGGCGGCGCTTCGACTCCCGACGAGTCGCTCATGCGTCATCACGGCCGTGAGTACGGATACGTCATGAAGGGCACGCTGGGCATCCAGATCGGGTTCGACGAGTACGAGCTCAACCCCGGAGACTCCATCGCCTTCGACTCGACTCAGCCCCACCGTCTCTACAACAAGTGCGACCAGCCGGTGCAGGCCGTTTGGTTCGTCGTCGGCCGTGACGCCGACGACAGGATGAGCCACGGCTGACATTCGGCCTGGTCCGGCCGACATCTGAACGAGGCGTTGGACTAGGTTCGCTGCCCATGGGCTTCCTATTCAGTTTCTTCGGGACGGCGGCGTCGCTGTGGATCGCGGTATGGCTCGTCAATGGGCTCGAGTTCGATGGCACCTGGTGGCAGTTCCTGATCGTGGCAGCGATCATGGGCCTGGCCAACGCCATCGCCAAGCCGATCCTGAAGCTATTCAGCCTGCCCCTGATAATCCTGACACTGGGCTTGTTCCTCCTGATCGTCAACGCCGCCGTGCTGCAATTGGTGGTCTGGATCTCCGGTCCGGACGTCTTCGATCTCGGCTTGACGAGCACCGGTTTCTTCTGGGCCACCTTCTGGGGATCGATAGTGGTTTCGATTGCCGGCTGGCTCATCGGGATCTTCCTACCCGACAACGATTGAAGACCGTTCTGTGAGTGTTTGTCCAAACACTCACAGAACTGGGCTCAGACGGCGGTTCGAGTGGCTGGTCGGCTCCAGCGCAGTCGGGATATCCCCCCGATGACGACGCCCGCTATGGGGAGACTCAAGACCAGCCCGTTGAGCCCGTCGCCATCGGCGATGCCGATCGCGGCGAGCAAGCCCAGTCCGGCGCAGATCAACAGCACTGCGAGCACGGGGCGCCACCACTGAGGTGCGGGGCGGTCGTCGCTCTCGGGCCTCTCGTATCTGCCGAAGACCACGATCAAGATGACCGTGGGCACCAGCAGGACTGCGAACCAGACAGGGCGAGTGAGCCACCAGCGCGCCGTGAGCGGCTCGACTCCGAACCCCCACCCGTCCACGAGAAGCGCCAGACCGACGATGGTGATCATCGCGGTCAGGTGCCAGAGATAGAGCGTCATGATCCGGGAGCTGACCGCCACCACGGCCGCCCACCAATTGCGGCGGGCCATCCAGCGTTCCAACAGCGGATCCACGAGCAGCACCAGCCCGGCCTGGAAGACGCCGAGGAATGTGAGCGTGACCCTCGGTGGGTAGGAGTTGGTTATCTCCGCGGTGTCCAGACCGACCATCGCCACCGGGTAGGGGCCCAGCCACACCAGAGCGAGAGTGGCACCCAATCCCACGACGACCAGGGCATAGCGTCTCCAACGAGCCGCCAGAGTGCCGTCGACCCATGCGTACCCGACCTGGTGAACGGTCCCCCACACAAGCACATAGTTGAGGAAGCCGACCCAGACGATCCCTCTGTCGATCGAAAGCCAATCCGCCATGGCGGCCAAGGCCGTGCCGCCGGCGATGGACCACCAACCGAAGCGCTCCCACACCCACAGCGCCGGTGGCGCCAATGTCACGATCACCACATATGCGGCCAGGAACCAGGTGGGGACCAACGCCACCCGCGAAGCGAGTTGGAGGATCTCCCAGTCCAGCCCGAGACGCAGGGCGAGCCAACCCCCGAGAGTCCACACGACGAGGAGGGGGACCACCGGCAGGGCCAGCCGTCGCAGACGGGCCCGCAGCCACATCCCGTAGGGCTCACCACGACGCCGGGCGGATCGCCACGAGAGGGCGTTCGAGTAGCCGCCGACGAAGAAGAACAGCGGCATCACCTGGAACAGCCAGGTGAGCGGATGGGTCCAATCGGCAAGCTCGAGAAGATGACCGGGCACGATCTCTCCGTCCCGGAACGTGATCGCCGCCATCAGCCAATGTCCAAAGACCACGACCAGGATCGAGAGCACGCGAATCAGGTCGACCACGCGGTTTCTCGACGCAGGAGTCGCATCCGCCATCTCGCGGGCACGTGTCAGGAAGCTGATGCGCTCATTCTCGCATCCCGACCCTCCCGCCCATGTCGTCGTTAACGTCCCGCCCATGGGCACGAAAGTCGTCATTGCCGAAGATGCCTTCATCGTCCGCGAAGG
>JBAVPF010000541.1:0-2629 GCA_049692815.1 Acidimicrobiia bacterium | reverse complement strand
CATCTTTGGTGCCAAGGTCGGGTTCTTCAACGTCCTCTCGGCCGGCATCGTCGTCGGGATCTTGGTAATCCCGCTGGTGAGCAGCTTGGCCGAGGATGCGCTTTCGGCCGTCCCCGATTCGCTACGGCAGGCGGCATACGGCCTCGGGGCCTCGAAGCTCGAAGTATCCATGAGGATTGTCGTCCCAGCCGCCCTCTCCGGCATAGCTGCGGGAATCGTCATAGCGATGTCCCGTGCCGTGGGGGAGACAATGGTGGTCACCCTGGCCGCCGGGGCAGCTCCCAGGAACTTCATGTTCGGCACCGATTCTCTCGGCTACATCTTCAGCCCCTTCGAGCCTGGGCAGACCATGACGGGCTATATCGCCATCACGGCCAGCGGCGACCTGTCGTACAACACGGTTGATTACAACTCGATATTCGCCATCGGGCTCACCCTTTTCTTCATGACACTCGGCCTCAACTCGCTGAGCCGTCGAATTGTCAAGCGATACCGGCAGGAATACGAATGAGTGTTGAAGCACCCTCACGACCGGTGGAGACATATTTTCCGACCGACGAGGAGTACGAGAAACACCTCGGGGGGAGAACGCGGCGCGGGCTGGTCGTCAAGTCGCTCTTCCTCTTGGCTCTGATCATCGCCGTCGTGGCGTTGGTGACGCTGCTGTTCACGATCATCAACGACTCCTTCGGGCTCGTGGCCATCGTCAATCAGCAAGAGCCTGAGCAGATCGTCGCCTCACTTGGCTACAACCAGGAGACGACTGGACTGGCGGACTTGAGCTATGACGACTTGGTCGCCGTTCTCCAAGGCGGGATCTCCAACAACGTCGGCCGTCGGCTGGAGCGGGATCAGCGTTTCTACGAGGACCACCTCGTCTTCGAGAGTGAGGACGTGTGGGCCGAGATCTGCAGTTCCGACGAGCCACCAGAGGGCTGTGATCTGGGCCCTCGGACGCAGGCGAGCGTTCTCCAGTTGGTTGAGGAGCGCATAGTCCAGCCCGACATCATCGAGGTCAACACGCTGCTGCCGTCGATCACATCGCCGGACGAGTTCAGGCAGCGGGTCGAGACCACCTTCATCGAGAGCCCCGATCGATATGGCGACTATACGTTCGATCAGGTTCAGTTCCAGTGGCGTGCCTGGCTCAACCCGACTTTCGTGCTCACCCCCGCAAGCGGAACACCGGAGACCGCCGGAATCAGGACCGCGGTCCTGGGCTCTCTGTGGATAGTGGTCATCACGATCGCCTTCGCCGTGCCCGTTGGCGTCGGCGCAGCGGTCTACCTGGAGGAGTTCGCCAGGCCTTCGAGATTCAGTGAATTCATCCAAACAAACATCAACAACCTCGCCGGCGTCCCGTCGATCATCTACGGGATACTGGGCCTCGCCATTCTCGTCCGTGTCTTCGAGCCGTTCACCTCAGGGCGGGTCTTCGGGCTCGACAACGTCAACGGCAGGACGGTCATCTCGGCAGGGTTGACCCTCGGTCTGCTGACTCTTCCGGTGGTCATAATCAGTTCGCAGGAAGCCCTCAAGGCAGTGCCCAACTCGCTCCGACAGGCCGGCCTCGCGCTTGGGGCGACCAAATGGCAGACGGTCAGGAGTCAGATCCTCCCCGTGGCCGTTCCCGGCATCATGACCGGGACCATCCTCGCAGTGGCTCGGGCGATAGGTGAGACCGCTCCCCTGATCGTCGTTGGGGCTGCCAGCTTCATCACGGCGGACCCCACCGGCCCATTCTCGAAATACACGGCTTTGCCGATCCAGATCTTCCAATGGACGTCGCTGCCTCAGGTGGAGTGGAAACATCTCGCCGCAGCCGCATCGCTCTTCCTGCTGATCATGCTGTTGATACTCAACGCGGGAGCCGTGATACTCCGCAATCGGTACTCCAGGAGACCTTCATGACGAACGAGACCCAGGAATCCATAGAGCTGACGCATGACATGGCCAGTGACATCCCGGAACATATGGACGAGACACAACGAGAAAACGCGAAGACGTCCGAGACGACCGAGCAGCCGGGCGTCCTCCAGACCAAGAACATGCACGTCTTCTACGGCGATTTCAAGGCCGTTCACGACGTCAACCTCAACTTCGCCTTCAACGAGATCAGCGCCCTCATAGGCCCCTCCGGCTGTGGCAAGTCGACAGTCCTGAGATCGCTGAATCGTATGAACGACTTGATACCAGGGGCTCATACCGAGGGCCAGGTGATGTATCACGGAGCGAACATCTATGCCTCCGGCGTCGATCCGGTGGCTGTGCGCCGACAAATCGGGATGGTCTTCCAGAAGCCCAATCCCTTTCCCAAGACGATCTATCAGAACGTCCTCTGGGGAGCGAAGATAAACGGGTTCAAGGGATCGAGATCGGATGCCGACGATCTGGTCCAGAACGCCCTCGAACAGGCCGCCATTTGGGACGAGGTGAAGGACAAGCTGTCGGAATCCGGGCTGTCGCTGTCCGGTGGTCAGCAACAGCGTCTCTGCATAGCCCGCGCCATCGCCACCCAGCCGGACGTCGTTCTGATGGACGAGCCTTGCTCGGCACTGGATCCCATCGCCACGCTCCGAATAGAGGAGCTGATGCTCGAGCTGAAGAAGCAGTACTCGATCATCATCGT
>JBAVPF010000540.1:0-5144 GCA_049692815.1 Acidimicrobiia bacterium | reverse complement strand
TCCGGGTCCCCAGCTGGAACGGGAGCGAGTTGGGCTCACGTCACGGCCGGAGATTCCCAATTAGGAGGAACGGATTGAAGAACAAGCGATATCTCATCGCCCTGCTGGCCGTGTTGGCCATCATCGTGGCGGCCTGTAGCCCGTCGGGGGGTGAAACCACCACGACAGAGGGTGGTGGCGCCACCACCACGGAGGCAATGACCTCCACGACGGGGGCGATGACTTCGACGACAGAGGCCATGACGGGCGACATTGTCGTCGGCGTGTCGTGGAACAACTACAACGAAGAGCGTTGGGCCAAGTGGGATGAGCCCGCCATCAAGGCTGCACTCGATGCGGCCGGGGCGACCTACATCAACACCGACGCCGGCTCTTCGGCCGAGCAGCAGCTGACGGACGTCGAGCAGCTGATCACCGATGGCGCGGACGTGCTGATCATCCTGGCTCAGGACGGGACGGCGATCAAGCCTGCGGTGCAGAGCGCTCTCGAGCAGGGCATTCCCGTCATCGCATACGACCGTTTGATCGAGGATCCCGGGGCTCTCTACATCACATTCGACAACGTCGGTGTGGGGCGTCTGATGGCTCAGGTGATCTACGACCAGGTCCCGACCGGCAACTACATCATCATCAAGGGCAACTCTGCCGATGCCAACGCGGACTTCCTGCGTAGCGGTATCGAAGAGGTGATCGGTGATGCTGTCACCGCCGGCGACATCACCATTGTTGGTGAGACCTACACGGACAACTGGGACGGTGGCTTGGCTCAGACCGAGACCGAGCAGTTCCTGACCCAGGCCAACAACGATGTTCAGGCCGTGATCTCCGAGAACGACGGCATGGCCACCGGCGTGGTCGCTGCGCTGGATGCGCAGGGTCTCGCTGGTCAGGTGCCGGTGTCCGGTCAGGACGGTGATCTTGCCGCGCTGAACCGGATCGCCTTGGGCACCCAGTCGGTGTCGGTGTGGAAGGATGCCCGCGAGCTGGGCAAGGCCGCCGGTGAGGCTGCCGTTGCGCTCGCTCAGGGCACCGCTCTCGGCGACGTCGCCGGAGTGGTCCAGTTCGACTCACCGGGTGGCAACTCGATGACGTCGATTCTTCTCACCCCCATCGCCATCACTCAGGACAACCTGAACGTGGTACTCGATGCCGGATGGATCGACCAGGCCACTCTGTGTCAGGGTGTCGCCGCAGGCACGATGGACGTCTGCGGATAACGTCGAACGCCTGACAGAAAGTGAAGCAAAGAGACAACACCCCCGGTCCCGGCCGGGGGTGTTGTCTATTCTGAGACGTCTGAGCAAATGAGTCTGACCGAAGCACCAACATCCCAAGAGGAAGTCGAGACACGCCAGGCACCGAGCAGGTCGCTGGGGGCGATGATGCGGGACAGCGAGGTCGACGTCCGCATGATGGGCATGCTCTCACTGCTCGTGGCTCTCTGGATCGGCTTCAACGCCGCCTCCGGTGGGACGTTCCTGACTGCCCGCAACCTCTGGAACCTCTCGGTCCAGTTCTCTCCGGTGGCGATCATGGCCACCGGGATGGTGATCATCATCGTCTCTCGGAACATCGATCTGTCGGTCGGGTCGATGCTCGGGTTCGCGGGGATGTTCATGGCTCTGTTCCAGGCCGAATGGCTGCCTGGTGTCATCGGATACGATCAGTGGTACACGTGGATCGTGGTGCTGGCGGCCGGTCTGGTCCTCGGCGGTCTCATCGGCCTGCTCCAGGGGGCGATCACCGCCTATGTCAGCGTTCCCTCATTCATAGTGACCCTCGGTGGCCTCCTGGTCTGGCGTGGCGCCGCCTGGGCCCTGGCCAGCGGTCGCACCATCGCCCCGATGGACAAGACGTTTCAGTTGTTGGGTGGAGGCTCACGTGGCGCCATAGGCGGAACCGGCAGCTGGATCCTCGGCGGCCTCGCCGCCCTCGGCATCGTCTACTACTTCATCAACGACCGTCGCAAGCGAAGCCGATTCGTCCTGAAGCAACGGCCCTTGTGGGCGACCGTCGCCGGGGCCGTCCTGGGCGCTGGGGCGGTGGTCGGGGCGGTTTGGGTGCTCAACAGCTACTACCTCCCCGACAACCTGGCCCGCCAGTTCGCCGCGGAGAGGGGCATCGAGTACACCGAAGGGATGCAGATCCCGCTTGGGATCTCCTATCCCGTCCTCATCGCGGTGGGTGTGATGCTCGTGATGGCATTCCTCGCCAACAATCGCAAGTTCGGTCGATACGTCTACTCGATAGGTGGCAATCCCGAGGCCGCCGAACTGGGTGGTATCAACACCCGTTGGACGATCGTCAAGACGTTTGTCGTGATGGGGGTGCTCGTCGGCGTCGCCGCAGCGGTGTCGATCGCCCGACTCAACGCAGCAACGTCGGGATTGGGCACTACTGCAGAGTTGTACGTCATCGCCGCAGCGGTCATCGGTGGCACCTCTTTCACAGGTGGTATCGGGACTGTCTCCGGCGCCGTGCTCGGCGCGCTGATCATGCAGTCCCTCCAGTCCGGGATGGTGCTGATGCGCGTCGACGCTCCGATGCAGGACATCGTGGTCGGGATAGTCCTCGTCATCGCAGTGGCGGTCGATGTCACCGTGCGGAGGAGAGCAGAGCGATGACGCCACCCCTCGTCGAGTTGAAGAACATGTACGTGAGCTTCGGCGGCGTCCACGCCGTGGAGGACGTGTCCATCGATCTGCACGAGGGCGAGATCTTG
The DNA here is from genome assembly GCA_049692815.1 of Acidimicrobiia bacterium. Lineage (GTDB taxonomy): Bacteria > Actinomycetota > Acidimicrobiia > Spongiisociales > ZC4RG35 > JANQRA01. Next base: position 2,422 of record JBAVPF010000540.1, on the reverse strand, counting down.
GGGCTGGTCGGTGGTAACGGCGCCGGAAAGTCGACACTGGTCAAGACGCTGTCCGGTGCGCAGAAGGCCGACTCCGGGCAGATCTTCATAAACGGCCAGCCGGTGACGATCGAGAACCCACGCGATGCCAAGGCCCTTGGCGTGGAGACCATCTACCAGACCCTTGCCCTGGCCGAGAACATCGACGCCACCGGGAACATGTTCCTGGGAAGAGAGCTGACCAGTGGATTGGGGAACCTCGACGACTCGGCCATGGAGGCGGCCACCCGCAAGATCATGGCCCGGCTGAATCCAAAGTTCGAGAACTTCAAGCAGCCGGTCGCCCGACTCTCGGGTGGGCAGCGACAGTCGGTCGCCATTGCCCGCGCCGTGCACTTCAACGCCAAGATCCTGATCATGGACGAGCCCACGGCCGCCCTCGGCCCGGCCGAGACCGAACAGGTGCGCCAGCTCATGCGTCAGCTCAAGGCCGAGGGCATAGGGATCATCCTGATCAGCCACGACATCCACGACGTGTTCGATCTGTCGGATCGAATCAGCGTCATGCTCCAGGGGCAGCTGGTCGGCACCGTCGATCGTGAGGACGTCACCATGGACGAAGTGCTGGCCATGATCATCATCGGGAAGCGGCCAGGGGAGATCACCGAGACCGAGCTCGAAGAGCTCCACGGCTGACCCCGCTTCAACACTTCAGACTCGAAGGAGGTGCCCAATGGGCGACCTGCAAGGAAGAACGGCGCTGATCACCGGTGCCAGCCGTGGCATCGGCGCCGCCGTGGCGCGTGCCCTCGATGCCGAAGGAGTGAACCTCGGTCTCGCCTCACGGAGCGGTGATGACCTGGGAATCGCCGACGTGGTGTCACCACCGACCGACGTGAGGGATCTCTCGGCGCTGGAGAGCCTGGCCGCCGCAACCGCCGGGCGGTTCGGCGGGATCGACATCCTCGTGGTCAACGCCGGAGTCGGGTCGTACGGCCCGTTTCTCGACCTGCCCGAGGACGAGCTGGAGGAGATGATCGACATCAACGTCAAAGGCGCCATCTACTCGGTGCGGGCGGCTCTGCCCTACCTGCTCGAGTCCGAGGCCGGCGATCTGGTGACGGTGGCCAGCGAGGCCGGAAGACGTGGCCTGCCCTACGAGGCCGTCTACTGCTCCTCGAAGTTCGCACAGGTGGGACTGACCCGGGCTCTCGATCACGAGCTTCGGGAGAAAGGCGTTCGCTGCACGACGGTCGCGCCCGGGGGCGTGGCGACCGATTTCGCCATGGGCCGGGGCCGAACACCGGAGATGCCCGAGTTGAAGCACATGATGAGCGCAGAGGACGTGGCCGATGCCGTTCTCTTCGTGCTCACGAGACCACGAAACCATCGAATCCTCGAGGTCGCCTTCCGCCCCGTGTCAGAGCAGTCGATGGGTTGATGGAGAGGACTTCCAAATGACATTTTTCGAAAAGGTCGAGGGCCCGATCCCGTACGCGGGCGAGGGCGCACCTGGCGATCTCGCCTACAAGGTGTACGACCCCGACCGCATGGTGCTGGGCCGGCGGATGGAAGACCAGATGCGGGTCGCCGTCTGCTACTGGCACTCCTTCAACTGGCCGGGCTCGGACGTGTTCGGCGTGGGCACATTCGACCGCCCCTGGCTGGAGCCGACCAATGATCCGCTGGCTGCGGCACACCAGAAGATGGACGCGGCCTTCGAGTTCTTCGTCAAGCTCGGCGTGCCCTTCTTCTGCTTCCACGACGTCGATATCGCCCCGCAGGGCGACACTTTCGCCGAGTCGGCGAAGAACCTCGAGATCATGGTCGACTACGCCGAGAGGAAGATGGCCGAGACCGGCGTTCGCCTTCTTTGGGGAACCGCCAACCTCTTCGGGCATCCCCGGTATGCGGCCGGCGCATCGACCAACCCCGATCCCGAGGTCTTCGCCTACGCGGCTGCCCAGGTCAAGCACGCCCTCGAGGCCACACACCGACTGGGCGGCGCCAACTACGTCCTGTGGGGTGGCCGTGAGGGTTACGAGACCCTTCTCAACACCGACCTGAAGCGGGAACAGGAACAACTGGCCCGATTCCTGCATCTCGTCGCCGAGCACAAGAAGAAGATCGGGTTCGAAGGGACGTTGCTGATCGAGCCGAAGCCGGCCGAGCCAACGAAGCACCAGTACGACTATGACTCGCAGTCGGTTCACGGCTTCCTGGTCAACTACGGCCTGGTCGACGAGTTCCGGGTGAACATCGAAGGGAACCACGCCACGCTCGCAGGCCACTCGTTTCATCATGAGGTGGCCTATGCCGTAGCCAACGGGATCTTCGGGTCGATCGACGCAAACCGCGGGGACCCACAGAACGGTTGGGACACCGACCAGTTCCCCAACTCGGTCGACGAGTTGTCACTCGTGCTGTACGAGATCCTGAAGGG
>JBAVPF010000539.1:0-6450 GCA_049692815.1 Acidimicrobiia bacterium | reverse complement strand
GTTGCGTCAGGAGTTGCGTCAGGAGTTGCGTCAGCAACTCCAACGGCTCCGGCGTCAGCCGGAGACGCAGCCCCTCCAACGGCTTCGTCACCAGGCGAAGACGCAGCCTCTCCAACGGCTTCGTCGCCAGGCTTAGACGCGTCCTCCGGCTCTTCGAGCGGCTCGATAGCCCAGCCGATGACCGCTGACAGCATGATCACCGCCCCGATGAGTATGAGCGCCTTCCCAACCACCGACGTGTGATAGATGATCCCGTAGAAGGCGAGCGGGATGCCGAGAGCCATGAAGAACGGGAAATAGGAGGGCGCCGGCAGGTGGATCGGAGCCGGTGGGTTCAAGCCCTGGTCCTCGAGCCGCACCAGCAGCTCCTCGGCATCGGGGCGCCGAACAGGTCTCCCCTCCTCGTCCTCGTCGTACTTCTGATGCCAGAAGTCGTCGAGCCGGGTCACGACCGGTGACACTCCGTAGTTCCATTCCGGGGTCGGGTTGGGGATGGTCCACTCGATCGTCCTGGCGTCCCATGGGTCGAGACCGGAAGGCTCGCCATGACGCCGTGAGTGATACCAGTTGTAGATGAACACCAGGACTGCGGCGGCGATGATGAAGGCCCCGATCGACACCGCCACGTTCCAGGTCTGGAGGCCCGCCTCGGGGGCGTACTTCCAGGTGCGTCGCACCATCCCTTGCAGTCCGAGCCAATGCATTGGTGCGAACGTGAGGTTGAACCCGATGAACTGGAGCCAGAACTGGGTCTTGCCCAGCCGCTCGCTCATCACCCTGCCGGTCAGCTTGGGGAACCAGTAGTAGAGGCCGGCGAAGATGCCGAACACCGCCCCTCCGAACAGGACGTAGTGGAAATGGGCCACAATGTAGTAGGTGTCGGTCTGCTGCCAGTCGGAGGGGACTATGGAGTGGGTGACGCCCGACAGGCCGCCGATGGTGAACATGCCGACGAACCCCATGGCAAAGAGCATCGGCGTGGTGAGACGTAATCGGCCACCCCACATGGTGCCCATCCAGTTGAAGATCTTGATGCCCGTCGGGATGGCGATGGTCATCGTTGCCAAGCCGAACGCCGCCTGGGCCACCGGCGTGATGCCCGAGGCAAACATGTGATGGGCCCACACCCCGAACCCGAGGAAGGCGATGGCGGCCCCGGCGAAGACAACAGCCGAGTACCCGAACAGCGGCTTGCGGCTGAACACCGGCAGCACCTCAGAGACGATGCCCATTGCCGGGAGGACCAGGATGTACACCTCGGGATGACCGAAGAGCCAGAAGAGGTGTTGCCAGAGGATGGGGTCACCACCCGACGAGGCTGCGAAGAAGACGGTGCCGAACTGCCGGTCGAACATCACCATGAACAGGGCGACTGCGATGATCGGGAGCGAGAAGAGGAGCAGGAAGGCAACGACGGTCGACATCCAGGCAAAGACCGGCATGCGAAGAAGACGCATCCCCTTGGCCCTCATGTTGAAGACGGTGACGATGAAATTGATCGACGAGACCAATGAGGCCAGGCCGAGGATCTGCAGCCCCAGCGCCCAGAAGTCCAGCGCCGTTCCCGGGGAATACAAGGGCCCGGCATTCGGCTGGTAGCCGAACCAACCACCACCCGGGGCGTCGGCCAGGAAGTTGAACGTGCCCGGCCCCCCGCCGGCCGCCAGGTTGCCCGAGATGCCGGTGGGGTCGACCGGAGGAAGGGACGTGCCGAAGAAGAACGTGCTGTACAGGAAGATGCCGCCGAAGAAGAAGATCCACCAGGAGAGGGCGTTCAGGCGGGGGAAGGCAACGTCGCGGGCCCCGATCAACAGGGGGAGCATGTAGTTCATGAACGCCGCCGACACCGGCATCACGAAGAGGAAGATCATCGTTGTGCCGTGCATCGTGAACAGGGCGTTGTAGGCGCCGGCGGTGAGGAACTCAGAGTTGGCCTGGGCGAGTTGGATCCGGAGGAGCAGCGCCTCGGTGCCGCCGATGATGAAGAAGAAGAAGGCGGCGTAGCCGTACATGATGCCGATCTTCTTGTGGTCGACGGTCGTGATCCATCCCCACAAGCCGGTCTTCGACTTGGGTCGGCGGAAGATCGTGGTGGCCGGGCGCTCGGCAGTGGCTGTCATTTGTTGCTATCCAACCAGACGATAAGCGAGTCGATCTCCTCCTCGGTCAATGCGAGGTTGGGCATGAAGCTTCCCGGCTTGACGTTCGGAGGGTCGGCGAGCCAGCGTTTCAGCGCCTGATCATGTGTCTCCCCCTCCTCGGGGAGGGTGGCGCCGGCGAAAACGTTGCGCGAGGCGAAGTGGGTCAACTCGGGACCGTGGAATTGGTCGAACGGAACAGGCGTCGGGGCCCCTTCGTCATCGGAGCGAACCGTGTGACATTGAGTGCAGCCTTTGCTCAGGAAGACCTGCGCCCCGTCGTAGCCCGGGTCGCCCTCCTGTGGCCAGGCCACCGGCTGCTGCTGCCCGGCGATCCAGTCGTCGAACTCCGATGCAGTGACCGCCTGGACCCTGGTACGCATCAGAGAGTGAGAGAGACCGCAGAACTCGGCACAGTGACCCCAGTACTCGCCGGGCTCGTCGGCCTCCAGGCGAAGGAACTCGGTCTGACCCGGGATCACGTCCCGCTTCCCGTTGAGGGCGGGCACCCAGAAGCTGTGGATCACGTCGGCCGAGTTCAGCTGGGCACAGACCTCCTGCCCTGCCGGTATCACCATCACGTTGGCGGTGTGGATGTCGGCGTCGGGGTAGTAGAACTCGAACCACCATTGGTGACCGGTTACCTCGACGTCCATGGCGTCCGCACCACATTTGGTCAGGTCGAACACCGAGGAGACCGTGGGAACGGCGAGCCCGGCGAGGATCAGCGCAGGGATCACCGTCCAGAGCACTTCCAGCTTCGGACTGCCGTGCAGCTGCTTCGGCTCCTTCTGACCTTCCTTCTTGCGATCCCGGAACACGAAGGTGATCACCACCAAGCCACCCATGACGAGGAAGAAGACAACCGCGGCCACTATGTACACGAGCCAGAACAGATCGTCGATCTGACGGCTGAAGATGCCCTTGGGCTCGAACGTGGTCAGCGGGTTGTCCTCGACGTCCACCAGAGCACATCCGCTGAGCAGGACAGCGGTGCCCACGAGCACTGCCACTCGCATCAGACGTCGGTGGAACGGGACCATCGGATCGGCATCATACGGAGGAATGGAAGGGCCGTTCAACTCATCTTGCCTCTCGTGTCCCTGGCTACGCTGCGAACCGGTGAGAGGAGGTGAGGATTGGCGCAGAAGCCGACCAATGAGCAGATCGTCGCATTGCTCGAGCGCGTGCTCGGCGAGCTGGCGGATCTGAGGGCCGAGCTGACCCGGCTGACGGAGGAGAAATGACACGAGGGTCCCGCCCCGAGGGAGGATGGTTGGTAGGGCGACGACCCGGCGAGAGCCATCCGCGCCTCGTCATCCTCAGAGCAGGACGTCGAGCAACACCGAAGCGAACAGCGCCGACAAGTAGATGGTCGACGTGGTGAAGAGGCGCATAGCCTGGTCCGGCCGACGCACCACCCGCCATGTGTCCCACAGGAACCAGCCACCCAGGACCACCGCAGCCCCGAGGTATGTCCACGACATGTCGCCCAGCGGGACCAACAGGAGGGAGACACCCACCATCAGCCCGGTGTAGAGGAGCATCCGCCTGGTGGTGGCCTCGACGCCGGCGATCACGGGGAGCATGGGAACGCCGGCGGCGGCGTAGTCCTCCTTGTACCGAACGGCCAGCGCCCAGAAATGAGGCGGCGTCCAGTAGAAGACGACCAAGAACAGCACCCACGCCGGCAGGCCGACCGTCCCGGTCACCGCCGCCCAGCCCACGAGTGTCGGTGCGGCCCCGGCGGCCCCGCCGATGACGATGTTCTGTGTGGTCGACCGTTTCAGGAGCCGGGTGTAGACGAAGACGTAGAAGAGGAGAGCGGCCGTAGAGATGATCGCTGCCAGCAACGTCGTGAACGACCACAGCCAGACGAACCCGGCAACTCCCAGCGTGGCGCCGAAGACCAGGGCACCCGTCGGGGTCACCTCGTGGCGAGCCAAGGGCCTGGCACGGGTGCGACGCATCAGCTCGTCGATGTCCCGGTCGTAGAACATATTGAGGGAGTTGGCCCCTCCCGCCGACAACGACCCGCCGATCAGCGTGGCCAGCACGAGCCAAGTGCCGGGCCAGCCCCCGTCGGCCAGCACCATCGCCGGGACGGTGGTGATGAGGAGGAGCTCGATGATCCTCGGCTTGGTCAGGGCGACGTAGGCCGCCACACGCGAGCGCGCCCCCGGAGTCTTGTCGATCGTCGCTGTTTCTTGAATCTCGGTCATGGGCAGAAGATGCGGATACCTCGATAGGGGCGGCTCGCGATGACAAGCATCGCACGTACTCACCCCACCGCGTCCGCCTGCGGGCCAGACCCTGGCCTCGGCGCACGGGCCGTGGGGGAGCACCGACGTTATACCTCGCCGTGCACAAGCCGCTGCCCGATGCCTTACCCGGCCAGTCCGCTCGACAGGTCTCCTAACCTCGACGGGTGCGCTGGGCAAAGCGGATCCTGATCTTCATCCTCCTCGTGGCCCTTGGTCTCACTGCGTTCGGGATCTTCACCGTGCGCCGCTCGTTCCCCCAGGTCCGAGGGGATCTCGAGGTGGCAGGCTTGACGGATCAGGTGCAGGTACTCCGTGACTCGCTCGGCGTCCCCCAGATCTACGCGAGCAATAGCCACGACCTGTTCTTCGCCCAGGGGTTCACCCACGCCCAAGAGCGGTTCTGGCAGATGGACGTCTGGCGTCACATCGGCGCCGGGCGCGTCTCCGAGATGTTCGGCGATTCCCAGGTCGAGACCGACATGTTCCTGCGCTCACTCGACTTCGAGGCCATCGCCGAACAGGAGTGGGGCGGGCTGTCCGAGCAGAGCCGCGAGATCCTCCAGTTCTACGCCGATGGCGTCAACGCCTACCTGGGCGCTCATTCGGGGACGAACGTCAGCCTGGAATACGCAATCCTCTCCCTCCAGAGCTCGGGATACGAGATCGAGCCTTGGAGACCGACGGACACCCTGATGTGGGCGAAGGTGATGTCGTGGGACCTGGCCGGGAACATGGGAGACGAGATCGCCAGGGCGGTTCTCGGCCGCACCCTCGGCCCGGAGCGGGTGGGTCAGCTCTACCCCTCCATGCCCTCCGACAATCCGGTCATCGTCGAGTCCGGACAGGAGGCAGCGGCGGTCCACGAGACCGTGGCGACTCCCGCCGCGGCACTCGACGCTCTGGTCTCCGCGGGCGTGGCTGCCGACCGGGTCATGGAGTTGACCGGTGGCGGGTTCGAGGGGATCGGATCCAACAACTGGGTCGTGGGAGGATCGATGACGGAGTCGGGGCTGCCCCTCCTGGCCAACGACACGCATCTGGCGATCCAAATGCCTTCGATCTGGTTCGAGAACGGGCTGCATTGTGAATGCGGGATCGACGTCTCCGGATTCAGTTTCGCCGGTTCTCCGGGGGTCGTGATCGGGCACAACGCACATCACGCCTGGGGTGTCACCAACGAGGCAGCCGACACCCAGGATCTCTTCATCGAGAAGGTGAATCCGGACAACCGGGGTCAATACGAGGTCGACGGGGCCTGGGTGGACTTCGGCACCAGGACCGAGAAGATCGTCGTGGCCGGAGGAGAGGACGTGACATTCGAGGTGAGGACCACCCGGCACGGTCCGGTCATCTCGGGCACGTACCTCGACGAAGGCGAGTTCGACGGCTCCTCGGTCACCGACGTGCCCGAGGACTATGTCGTGGCCCTCGCCTGGAAGACACTCGAGCCTGCGACGATCATCGATGCCCTGCTCGGCATCGACCTGGCGACCAGCTACGAGGAGTTCGCAGACGCCGCAGCCTCCTGGGACATCGCCCCGCAGAACCTGATCTATGCCGATATCGAGGGGAACATCGCCTACTTCGCCACCGGGGAGCTGCCTGTGAGGGCAGAAGGGGAGGGCCTCTACCCGGTCCCCGGCTGGACGTCGGAATACGAATGGATCGGAGTGGTGCCACTCGAGGACATGCCGCGCATGCTCAACCCACAACAGGGCTTCATCGAATCAGCCAATCAGCTCGTCCTTCGACCGGGGAGCCGGCCATTCATCGGTATCGACAGCGCTCATGGCTATCGCGCCCGGAGGATCGTCGACATGATCCTCTCCAGCGAGTCGCACGACGTGGCCTCGATGCAGAGAATCCAGATGGACACCCGAGATGCCAGCGCCGAGGCCATAGTCCCCTATCTGCTGGCCGTGGATCCCGAGGGGAACACGGTCATTGCCGAGATCCAGACATGGCTGGAGGGCTGGTCCACTGGTGCCCGCGCCTTCCAGGTGAGTGGTGACTCGATCGGGGCTGCGGTGTACATGGCGGTGTGGCGA
>JBAVPF010000538.1:0-8693 GCA_049692815.1 Acidimicrobiia bacterium | reverse complement strand
GAGATGTAGCCCTTGTCGAACTGCATGCCCTCGGTGAACTCGAGCTCGAGACCAAAGGTCTGACCCTCTTCCACCGTGATCACGCCGTCTTTGCCGACACGATCCATGGCGTCGGCGATGACCTCACCGATCGAGTTGTCGTTGTTGGCCGAGATCGAGGCCACGTGGGCGATCTCCTCGGTGGTCTCGATATCACGTGCCTGGTCGCTGATGGCCTTGACCGCGGCTTCCACGGCCGACTCGATGCCACGCTTCAGCTCCATCGGGTTGGCCCCGGCGGCCACCTGACGCAGGCCTTCCCTAACCATTGCCTGGGCGAGCACGGTGGCGGTTGTGGTGCCGTCACCGGCAACGTTGTCGGTCTTGTTGGCCACCTCGTACGCCAGCTTGGCGCCCATGTTCTCGTAGGGGTCGTCCAGCTCGATCTCCTTGGCGATGGTGACGCCATCGTTGGTGATCGTGGGAGCGCCCCACTTCTTCTCGAGGACGACATTGCGACCCCGGGGGCCGAGTGTCACCTTCACAGTGTCGGCGAGTTTGTCTACACCGGCCTGCAAGCTCTTGCGGGCCTCTTCGTCGAAGCGAAGTTCCTTCGCTGCCATAACTCTTGCGCTCCTCTAGTTGACGATTGCCAAAATGTCGCGCTCGCTCAGCACGAGATACTCACCGGAGTCGATCTTGACCTCGGTCCCGGCGAACTTCGAGTAGAGGACCTTGTCCCCCACCGACACGTCCATGGCGATGCGCTCTCCATCGTCGTCACGGGCACCCGGCCCGACGGCGATGACTTCTCCGACTTGCGGCTTCTCCTTGGCGGTGTCCGGTATCACCAGACCCGAAGGGGTGCGTGCCTCTGCCTCTTCCGTAGGCGAGACCACCACCCTGTCGCCGAGTGGCTGAAGCTTCATATGTAGCTCCTCCTTGAGCATCACGTGTGCTTACCTGGCGGGACCCCTGGCACCCGGTCGTGAACCGCCGGGAACAGCGGGCTTACCCGCCCGTTAGCACTCTCTATTCGCGAGTGCTAAGCCACGATAGCACTCTTCGGCTCGGAGTGCTAAACCCAATCTGAGTCAATGCGGCTCAAGTTAGATGAGGGTGCGGCCATGGCTTCTATGTGCTCCAGTCGCCACTATTGGCGCCGTGAGCATTAGGAAAGTGTTTGGGAGGGATTGACTGTCTCCGCCCAGTCGGTGAGACGGCCGCGCGTGAGCCAGTGGGCGCCGGCGACACCAATCATCGCCGCATTGTCGGTGCACAGGATGGGATCGGGCAACGCCAGCCTGACCCCCCGCTTGTCCGCCTCCTCGGCGAAGCGATACCTGAGCCTCCGATTGGCGAGCACACCCCCGCCACCTCCCACCATCCGGGCCCCGGTGGCATCTACGGCGGCGAAGGTCTTGTTCACGAGGACGTCGACGATGGCCTCCTGGACCGAGGCGGCCATGTCGGCCAAGGAGGGAAGGTCCCCCGAGCCCCGGTTCTTCTCGATGTAGGTGACCACGGAGGTCTTCAGGCCCGAGAAGGAGAAGTGGTACGGCCGGTCCGGAAGCGCTCGGGGGAAGACGACGGCGCCCGGGTCACCACCCGTCGACGCCTCATCTATGGCGGGCCCACCCGGGAATCCGAGCCCCATGACACGTGCCAGCTTGTCGAAGGCCTCCCCGGCGGCGTCGTCGATCGTCTGACCCAGGGTCTCGTACTCGCCCCATTCGGAGACGTGGACGATCTGCGAGTGCCCTCCCGAGGCCAGGAGGGCGACGGCGGGGGGACTGAAGTCCTCGAACTGAATGCGGGGTGCCATCAGATGGCCTTCCATGTGATCGACACCGACGAAAGGGAGCTGTCGTGCCCAGGCCGTGGCCTTGGCAAACGAATGGCCGATCAGGAGCGCTCCGACCAGGCCGGGGCCTGCGGTGGCGGCCACACCGTCGAGGTCGTCGGGATGGACGCCCGCCTCGGTGAGCGCCTTGTGGGTGAGTGATCTGATCGCCTCTACGTGCGCCCGAGCCGCCACTTCTGGGACCACGCCCCCGAACCTGGCATGGAGGTCGACCTGTGACGAGAGGACGTTGGACAAGGCCTCAGTGCCACGGACCACGGCTACCGCGGTCTCGTCACAGCTCGTCTCGAATGCGAGAACGGTGGGGTTCACGAGAGGGCCTCCAGATAGTCCTGAGCGTCGATACCGTGTGCCCACATGATCAACGCGTCGTCTCCGTCGTAGTAGCCGGGGCGGACGCCGACCGGGGCCAGCCCAAGACCGGCGTAGAGCCGGCGGGCGTTCTCGTTGGAGGTGCGCACCTCGAGGGTGAGGTGTGTCGCTCCCTCCTCCACGGCAGCGCGGATGAGGTCGACCATCAAGCGACGTCCCAGACCGCGTCGCCTCTGCTGCACATCGACGAGGAGATTGGTCACGTGGGCTTCGTCACCAACCACCATCACGCCGCCGAATCCGAGTATCCCGTCCTCTTCGGCCACGAGATAGATGCGGTTCGTTGCGGCCAACTCGTCGCGGAAGACACCCTCCGACCAGGGTTTGGGCTGATGCCGCTTTTCCAGGGCGACGACGACGGCCACGTCAGCGGCGACCATGGGCCGCACGGTGATCACTGCTCGCTCCACGGCCCCTCCTGGCGCAGCTTCTCCCAATTGATGGTGACGTCCGGCTCGCGCATGTACACCGGGCGCACGTCCTCGGGCGCCGGGTAGTCATCACGCTCGTACTTCCCTGCCCCTATCTCGGCGAGGGAGACCGCATACGGGTAGCGCGGTCGGGCCGCCTTCACGTGGTGCATGCCGCGCAGGAAGCCTTCCGGCAGTTCGGCGACGTCTCCGACTATCAGGCTGTCATCCCCCGTGGATTCGAGTAGGGCGCGCAGCCTGTCCGGAGACATCAGTTCGGTGAGGGACTCCCGGACCACACCACCCGGGACCGGCCGGTAGCGGGCCACCGCGAACTCTCCCCTCCTCACGTCGACCACCGTCCAAATCATCCGGTGGCCGGTCTTGGCCTCCAGAGCGAGAGCATCGAGTGACACAGCGGGGATGAGCGGGATGCCGAAGGCGGCGGCAAGACCCTGAGCGGTTGCCAATCCGACACGCAAACCGGTGTACAGGCCCGGGCCGACGTCGACGACCACGGCGTCGAGGTCGATCGGCGACCAGCCCACCTGGTGGAAGCAGAAGTCGATGGCGGGCACCACGAATGCGGCATGACCCAGCCGATCGATGCGTGATGCGGCTGCCAGGGTTCGGCGGTCCTCGACCACCGCCACGGAAGAGCCGGGGGTTGCCGTCTCTATGGCCAGCAGCTTCATGCCACCCCTCCGATCTCGCGATTCGCCCACGATCCCTCGCCGATGAACCTGAGCGTCCTCGTCTCATCCTCCCCGACCTCGAACTCGATGCGGAGATGGTCACGGGGCAGGAGGGAATCCACTGCTCCTCCCCATTCGATGATGAGCACCCCGTCGAGCGCCATGTCGAAGACGTCGAGATCCTCGAACTCGTTCAACGTGCCCAGCCGGTAGACGTCGGCGTGTATCACCGGGATGAAGCCGGTTCGATACTCTCTCACCAGCACGAACGAGGGGCTCACCACCGTCTCCTCCACCCCGAGGCCAGTCGCGATGCCTTTGGTCAGCAGCGTCTTGCCCGCTCCCAGACCGCCGGCCAGCACCACCACGTCGCCCGGTCGGAGGCTGGCGGCCAGCCGGGCGCCGAGCGCCTCGGTGTCCTCCGGACGGGGGCATACCGCCTGGATCATCAGTGCAGCCCCAAGGATTGTTGTGATGGCTCTCGCTCGGAGATTGGCGTGGCGATGCCGCCATCGTCGAGCACTGATCGGACCAATGAGAAATCCTCTTCCATCTGCTCCCTCACCCGGGGACTTCCCCGCAAGGCGGCCGCCGGATGGAACGTGGGCACGAGCGTCGCACCGAGCCACCAGTCGATCTTCTGCCCCCGCATGCGTGTGATCCCGATCTCGGTCGGCACGAGGAGCTTGGTGGCGAAGTTCCCCAGTGTGACCACGACTTCAGGATGGATCATCCTCACCTGCTCTCTGAGGAACCCTTTGCAGGCATCGATCTCGTCCTGCTGGGGGTCGCGGTTGCCCGGGGGGCGGCACTTGAGGACGTTGGCGATGTAGGCCTCGTCTCGACTGATCCCGATTCCCTCCATGAGCTCGTCGAGCAGCCGGCCGGCGGCCCCGACGAACGGCTCGCCCTGCAGGTCCTCGTTCTTGCCGGGCGCCTCGCCGACGAGCATCAAGCGGGCGTCGGGATCCCCCACCCCGAAGACGACGTTGATGCGCGTCTCGGCGAGCCGGCATGCGGTACAGCTCATGGCGGCATCACGAAGCTCGAGGAAGGCGGGCGTGGGCGGGTTCACCTGCGGGCCATTGTGCCAAAAGTCGGCGTCAGGCGCTCGCGGCCTGCACCCCGGCCTCGATGGCGACGGCGGTGGCTGCGAAGGCAGCCTCCGCCACCATGTCGACATCGGCGCTCAGAGTCCCACAGGAGACCGAGAAGACAATGTCGCCGTCATATCTGGTGTGGGCCGGACGGACACAAGCTCCGAGCGCATCGTGGGCACGAACGCCGAGACGACTGGCCTCTGCCCTGCTCAGAGCGGCGTCGGTCGCCACGACTACGAGTGTGGTGTTGGAGAAGGCGTCGGGGGTGAAGGAAGGTGGGCCCGGCTCGTGCTCACCTCCGGTCAACGAGCGGCCGTCGAGGCTGAAGATGTCACCGACAGAGTTCAGCACCACCAGGGCACCGACGGTCACGTCACCAACGCGCCGCACTGCCGAGCCTATGCCGCCGGGCCGACGCTGCTCGAAGCCACGCCACTTGGCCACTGTCGTCCCGGTCCCCGCCCCCACCAGACCCAACTCCAACGGGTCCGAGGAAGCGGCCCGATACGCCGCTTCCCCCTCGTCCGGCCCGGGTCGCGTCATGAAGTCGGGGAAGAGGTCGAAGACCACGGCGGCGGGGACGATCGGCACCAGACCGACAGGCGTCTGGTGTCCGCGCCCGTCCGCCTCCAGGCCCCGCACCACCCCATCGGCTGCTGCCAGGCCGAACGCACTCCCGCCGGTCAGGAGAATCGCCTGAACCTGCTCCACCCGCATCCCCGGCTGGAGGAGCGCATACTCGCGCGTGCCCGGTGCGGCGCCTCTGGCTTCGGCCGTGGTCACGTTGGGCTCTGGGAGCACCACCACCGTGCACCCGGTCGCCGCTTCACGATTGGTCCAATGGCCCACGGTGACTCCGGGGACGGCTGTGATGGTCTCGTTCACACGTACCTCCTGGGCACACGGGGACCGATGGAGCAGACCACCTCGTACGAGATGGTTCCCAACTCACGGGCCCAGTCATCGGCGGTTATCGACTGGTCACCCTGATGGCCGAGGAGAACCACCTCTTCGCCCCGGCCCACATCCTCATCACCGACGTCGACCATTATCTGGTCCATGGTCACGTTCCCGGCGAGAGGGAACCGCTTGCCCCCGATCAGCACCGCGGCCCCTGCGGTCAGAGCCCTCGTGAACCCGTCGGCATAGCCGACCGGGGCGGTGACGACCGTCGACTCTCCGGCCAGCGCACGGACCCGGCCGTAGCTCGGACGCTCACCGGCAGCCAGACGCTGGACGTGGGAGACGTGCGTCACCAGCCGCATTGCCGGCCGGAGGTCGATGCGGCCGACGGTCTCGGGGCATGGGTGCAGCCCGTATGTCCCCAGGCCCACCCGGCACATGTCGCGGCGTGCCTCAGGGAACAGCACTGCTCCGGCGGTGTTGGCCATGTGAAGCCTCGGCGCCTGAAAGGGCTCGACCAGCCGGTCGAACCGTTCTATCTGCGCTCGGGTGTAGTCGAAATCTTCGTCGGCGACCGGGAAATGGGTCCATATCGAGGCGAGGGTGAGCGACGGGCTCCTCTCCACGGTTTCGATCAGGCCGGGGAGGTCGGCCGGTCGGGCCCCCACCCGATGCATGCCGGTGTCCACCATCACGTGGACGGCGAGTCGAGCCCCCGTATCCGCGAGCTCCTCCGCGAACGATTGGCTGTATAGGGTCGGCTGGAGGTCCCAGCCGACGATGTCGGCAGCCGACCCGGGGCCCGGCTCGCTGAGCACGAGTATCGGGGCTTCTATGCCCGCTTCTCGCAGGCGTATCCCCTCTTCTACGAGGGCAACGGCGAGCATCGTGGCTCCGGCCTCCAAAGCCGTCGATGCAACCGGGACGTCTCCGTGACCGTAGGCGTCCGCCTTCACCACCGTGCATACCTGAGATGGCGCGATCAATCGGGTGAAAGCCGCAACGTTGGAGGCGATCGCCGACAGGTCGATCTCGACGTAGGTGGGCCTCACCATGCGAATCGGGCGATCTCGCCGGCGAGGGAAACCGAGGTGACCGTCTCGCGTTCCGCAAGCGAGGCACCCGCGACGCCATGCCAGTAGGCGGCCGAGACCGCTGCTTCGACCGGTTCGAGGCCCCGAGCCCAGAGTGCACCGACCATTCCGGCCAGGACGTCGCCTGTGCCGATGGAGGCAAGCTCGGGCCCACCGGTGGTCACGAGGGTCGGCAGCCCCCCGTCGGTGACCATTGTCGGATTTCCCTTGCGTAGAACCGTCACTCCCTCCCGCCATGAGAAAGAGCGGATAGAGAACGTGCCGGCCCCGATGCCGGCGAGGCGGGCGAACTCACCGTCGTGGGGTGTGACCACCACGTCAGCTCCCCCTTCCCTGGCGGCCGCCAATGTCGCCGGGGTGAGGCCTCCCGCATCGAGCACGACACGCTCGGCCTTGGAGAGAATGGGGCGGACGACGGCTGCGTCTGTGTCGGCCAGACCGGGGCCGGCGACGACGACGTCGAATCGGCTGAGACGCTCTCCGGCGTCGTCGATCGTGAACGCCAGAAGCTCCGGAGCGAGGCCCTGCACGATCTCGCAGTGTGGAGAGGCGACGGCGACCGAGCCGGCGCCGAAGTTGAGGGCCGACTTGCCCGCCAGCACGGATGCACCCACCATCCCGATCGAACCACCGAGCACCAGCACGGCCCCCGCCGACCACTTGTGTGCCGTCCTGGCCCGTCTGGGAAGGGGGGCATCGGTCGCCTCGGCGACGAACATCGATGGCTGACCCCCCTCGATCCCGATGTCGGCAACTGTCACGAGACCGCAGTGCTCGGGCCCCGAGCCCAAGAGGTGCCCCGTCTTGAGAGTGGAGAAAGTCACCGTCTCCACAGCATGGAATGCCCGCTCACCGACATGCCCGGTGTCGGGATCCAGCCCGGTGGGATAGTCGACGGCTATCACCTCGGCCGGGCTCTGCATCCAGGCCACGACCTCACCCGGAAGCCCGCGACGCGCTCCACCTCCGAAGATGGCATCGATGACGATGTCCGCCTCGACCACCTCGGCGAGCGGGAGGAATCGCACGCCCGCAGATCGGGCGGAACGGGATGCGCTCCCGGCCAGATCCGTCGTCGGATCTGTCAGGGCATGAACCTCGACATCGACTCCGCGCGCTTTGAGGATCCGGGCGGCGACGTAGCCATCCCCTCCGTTGTTGCCCGGGCCGGCCAGCACCACAACCCTCTTCCCATAGCCCGCGCCGTGACGCACCGCAGCCAGGGCAACGGCATTTCCTGCCCTCTCCATCGCCTTGGCCAGGTCACCCCGATAGGCCTTGTCGACCCGTCTGTACTCCTCACCGGTGAGCACCGGCCTCATCACGCGTGCTCCCCGACGGCGACCGCCATCACCAGCGCCGACGTGTCGGTATGGGTGATGGTGACGAGGACGTCGGTCACACCGAGCGCACTTGCCCGTCTCGCCGCGTTCCCGCTCATCCGCACCGTCGGCTTGCCACCACCTGTGATCTCGATCTCACGCCAGCCGATACGGCGCCAACCCGTCCCCATCGACTTCATCACCGCCTCCTTGCCGGCGAACCTGGCGGCGAGACGGCGTTCGGGGGTGGCGAAGCGGAAGGCGTACTCACGTTCGTGCTCGGTGAAGCAGCGCTCGGCGAATCTCGGGTACTTGGCCAGGACACGGCCGACCCGTTCGATGTCGGCCAGATCGACGCCAAGGCCCAAGATCCTCATGCGGGGAACACGAACCGGAAGCCGTCGATGACACGTTGACGGTCCTCGGGTGTCAGCGTCGATCCGCTGGGTATGCAGAGACCGTCGGCAAAGAGCCGGCCGGCGACCTCGCCGCCATATGCCTTGCACGCGGCGAACACCGGTTGGAGGTGCATGGGCTTCCAGGCGGGCCTCGACTCGATGTCGAGTGTCTCCAGATGAAGCCGAACCTGCTCCCGGTCTACGCCTGCTTTCTCGGGGTCGATGGTGAGACACGTCAGCCAGAAAGTGGAGTAATGCCCTTCTGCTTCCGGCATGAACTCCACTCCGGGCAGATCACCCAGCGCCTGCCGATAGGCGGCGTTGTGCTGACGGCGAATGTTCACCCTTCGCTCCAAATCGGTCAGCTGAGACCTGCCGAGGGCAGCCAGAACGTTCGACATCCGGTAGTTGAATCCGATCTCGCTGTGCTGGTAGTGGGGAGCGGGGTCCCTTGCCTGCGTCGCCAGGAAGCGGGCGCGCTCTGCCCAGTCCGCGTCGTCCGTGACGAGGGCCCCGCCGCCACTGGTCGTGATGATCTTGTTGCCGTTGAAGGACA
>JBAVPF010000537.1:0-12215 GCA_049692815.1 Acidimicrobiia bacterium | reverse complement strand
GCCTCGTCCTTCTCGCCTTCGCCGATGACGACCCGCCCGTCGATGTCGATGGTGGAGAGGTGGAGACGCATGCCGTCGACGGCCGCCTGGTCGACCGCCTCCTTGTCGCCCCGCCCCAGCCAGCGGGCGGCGCCCATGGCTGCCGTCTCGGTCACCCGGACGAGATCGAGCCCGAGGTTGCGCTCGACTGGCTCGGCCATCAGCCGTCGACCCGCAAGACGATGGCATCTCCTTGACCGCCGCCGCCACAGAGGGCGGCTGCGCCGAGACCGCCACCGCGATGACGGAGCGCGTTGACCAGTGTCACCACCAGCCTGGCGCCGGTTGCCCCGAGAGGATGGCCCAGGGCGACGGCGCCCCCGTTGACGTTGACCTTTGTCTCCGGGAGCTCGAGCATGCGCGCCGCCCAGAGGGCGACGCCGGCAAAGGCCTCGTTTATCTCCACGACGTCGAGGTCGGACGGCTCCAGGTCCGCCTTCTTCAGAGCGACCGTGAGCGCCTCTGCGGGCCGCTGATGGAGCGTGGCGTCGATCCCGCCGATCTGCCCGTAGGAGAGGATCTCGGCGAGGACGGGTGCTCCCGCCGCCTCGGCCGCATCCCTATCGGCGACGATCACGGCTGCAGCCCCGTCGGAGACCTGGGAGGCGTTGCCGGCCGTTATCGACCCGTCGGCGGCGAAGGCGGGGCGCAGTGAGGTCAGGCTCTCCACGGTGGTGTCGGCCCGGATCCCTTCGTCGGTCTCGACCGTCATCGGCTCACCCCGTCGCTGGGGGACGCTCACCGGCGTGATCTCTGTGGCGAACTGCCCGTTCTCCGATGCGGCGAGCGCTCGTTGGTGGCTGCGGGCGGCCCATTCGTCCTGTTCGGCCCGGTCTATCCCGAGACGCTCGTTCTCCCGGTCCGACGATTCACCCATCGTGCATTGGTCGAAGGCACAGAACAGGCCATCGTGCTGCAGGACGTCGACGAGGGTGACGTCGCCCATCCGGGCCCCCCAGCGAAGCTCACGGACCACGTGCGGGGCGTTGGACATCGACTCCATGCCGCCGGTCATGACGAACTTGGAGTCACCTAGCCGGACCGCACGGTCGGCAAGGCCGATGGCGGACATGCCTGAAAGGCACACCTTGTTGATCGTTGTGGAGGGGATCGTCATGGGCAGGCCCCCGCGCACGGCGGCCTGGCGAGCCGTTATCTGGCCCTCTCCTGCCTGGAGCACATGACCGAAGAGGATCTCGTCGAACACCGTGGGCTCCACACCGGAGCGGTCCACGACCGACTTGATCACTTCTCCACCCAAGTCGACGGCGCGCAACGGTCGAAGTGCCCCTCCGTACCGGCCTATCGGTGTGCGGGCGATGGCCGTGATCACTGATCCTGTCACGAGGGTCGATGGTACCGCCACCGGCGTGACAGGTCTGCGGGCGTTCAATACGCTCAGCATGGTGAAGCTGCTCAACCTCGACCACGTCGCCGTCGCGGTCCACGACCTCGACGCCGCCATCGACGGCTATCGGGAGCGATACGGGGTGGAGCCCCTGTACCGCGAGGTCGTCGAGTCCCAGGGCGTCGAAGAGGCGATGATCCCGATCGGCGGATCGTTCCTCCAACTCCTGAAACCGCTCGGGCATGAAACCCCGGTGGGCCGTTTCTTGTCCAAGAAGGGTGAGGGTTTGCATCACGTTGCATATGCCGTCGTCTCGATCGAGGCCGCCCTGGCACATCTGGAGTCGCAGGGAGCCCTGCTCATCGACCACGAGCCACGCCCCGGAGGCAGGGGGACGCGCATTGCCTTCGTGCACCCCACAGACCTGGGTGGCACGCTCATCGAGTTGGTGGAGCTGAGTGATGAGTAGACGGGTGGAGATCAGAGGAGGTGCGGGGGAGTTCGAGGCCGCCGTGATCGCAGTCGTCCTCGACCGTCTGGCACAGGAAGAAGCAGCTGCCAGACAAGGCCGGGGCAAACGGCAACCCGGGCTCTCACCGTGGGTGCGCGTGATACAGGACCGGGAGGAGCTGCGCCCGGGCCTATGGGCGCCGCGCCAGGATTTCCCCCATCTCGGGTGATCGGAAGAGGGCCGACAACCCGAGGAAGGCCGCCAGCGTCGTCAACCCGCCCACGAGAGCCACGCCCAGCCCGCCGAGGACAGTCATCACCCCGTCGCCGGAGATGGCGTTGACCACGAGCAGGCCAACGGCCGCAGCCAGCGCCGCCGAGAGCATTCCCCGCAGGAAGGCGGGAAGGAGACGTCGCACCGGGCCCCAGCCCGAGTCGTAGCCCCAGGCCGCCAGCATCCCCAACGAGTAGGCCACCATTATGAGCGTGGAGGCGAGGGCGAAGCCCTCGATCCCCATCAACTGGTAGAGACCGAGCCAGGTGGGTATGGCAACGATGGTGAACACGGTCCCCACCGCCACCGGCGTCCACATCTTTCGCTTGGCATAGAAGTGACGCGCCAGGAGCTGGTGCATCCCCCAGGCCGGGATCGAGAAGGCATAGATTGTGAGCAGCCGCGCCACGAGGTCGGCGTCGTCGGCGGTGAAGCGGCCGTACTGGAGGATTATCCGCACCAGTGGATGGGCGAGGACCACCATCCCGGCGGTGGCCGCCGCCGCAACGAACAGCGTCTTCCTGGCGGCGCCGCCTGTGGTCTCGATCAACTCCTCCTCGGCCCCCCTGGCCGCCAGCGAGGCCAGGAAGGGAAAGGCGGCGACACCCGCGGCCTGGGCGATCACGCCGACTGGGACCATGTTGAGCCTGCGGGCGAAGGAGAGAGCGGCGATGGCTCCCTGGTCGACCTGACCGAAGAAGCGGACGAACTGTTCGTCGAGCACCGCCACGGACTGCCCGATCATCAGGGGTATCGCCAGGATGAGGTACTCGCCGACGGCCGACTCCCCGCGTCGGGTGCGTGCGAACCAGGTGCCCGTCCGCTTCGCCCCGAGCCATTGCAGAGCGAAGTTGCCGACTGCGGCGCCGACCACCGCCCCGATGAGGAAGACCTCGGGTGAGGCGTTGCCGGCCGCCTGGCCGATCAGCCCCCCACAGATGATCCCCAGGTTGTAGACGATCGGGGCCAGGGCGGGGAACAGGAAGCGCTTGTGGGTGTACTGGACCGCCATCAGGAGGGCCCCCAGCACCAGGAATACCTGGGCGGGGAGGACGAGCCGGGTCATGGAAACCAGACGTGTCTGGTCGGCGATGTCGGGGAAGGCCAGATGGACCAGCGGTGTAGCCAGGAGCCACATCACCGCAGTGAGCCCGACGATGGCCCAGGCGACGAAGCGGAACACCGAGGTGAAGGAGCGGCTCGCCGCATCGTTGTCGCCTCTCTCGAGGTGACGACTCAGGATGGGGACCAGGGTGATGGTGAGGTAGGCCCCGGCCAGCAGGTAGTTGAGGAGGTCTGGGATGGTGAAGGCGGCGAAGTAGAGATCGGCCTCGGCGCCACGCCCGATCAGGGCGGCGAGGAGCGCATCACGCCCCAGGCCCAACAGACGCGAAGCGAGGACACTCGCCGCGATGACGGCGGCGGCGGTCCGCATCCTTATCGGCCCGCTCATCGGTGCGCCCATTTCCGCAGCTCCTCGGCCAGCACGTCGGGAACCACGAGGTCGCCGTAACCGGTGCCGAGCTCCAGTCCCGGCTTGTAGGCGCCGTGGTAATCGCTGCCACCCGAGACTTCGAGACCGAAGCGACGGGCCAAATCGGAGTATCCCTCTCGCTCGTGACGGTGATAGCTGGCGTAGAGTGCTTCGAGGCCGACGAGGCCGGCGTCCCGCAACCGTTCCAGCAGTGCCGCCATCTCCCGGGCGGTGGTGATCCCCAGGGTGTGGGGGTGGGCCAGCACCGGAACCGCACCG
Source organism: Acidimicrobiia bacterium (assembly GCA_049692815.1). GTDB lineage: Bacteria > Actinomycetota > Acidimicrobiia > Spongiisociales > ZC4RG35 > JANQRA01. Next base: position 8,351 of record JBAVPF010000537.1, on the reverse strand, counting down.
GAGGACCGGGCCAGGTCGATCGCCACCTCCGGCTCCAACCGGGGCCGCCCCACGTAGGCGGGCCGGCCCCTCGCCAGCCACAGGTCGAAAGCCGCCCTGATGTCGGGCACGTAGCCGTGACGAGCCATCACGGCGGCGATGTGCGGTCGTCCCACGGTCCCGTCGCCGGATTCCTCCAGCACCTCGTCCATGGTGAGGGGCATCCCGGATTCGTTGAGCAGCTCGACGATGCGCTCGTTGCGCGGGGTGCGCCCGCTCTGCAGCTCCGACAGCCGATCCTGCAGCGGCCCGCTGCCCGGCTCGAGCCACAGAACCACGAGATGCATGCCGCCGCTGTCGTGCTCGAGGGAGAGCTCGACGCCTGGCACCACCTCGACGCCTGTCGGCCGGCCGGCCCCCATCGCCTCGGCGACGCCGGCCTGGGTGTCGTGGTCGGTGATGGCCAGGATGGATATCCCCGCTCGCTTCGCCAGCTTCACCAGCTGACCGGGCGAGACCGAGCCGTCGGAGGCGGTGGAATGGGTGTGCAGGTCGACGATCATCAGCTCGCAGAGCTGATGATGGCGGCTCGCGCCGTCAAGAACGGCCTATCTCGATCGTTATCGATTCGATGTAGACGGATTCGAGGGGGAGGCTCTGTTCCACCGAGCCCGGTGCAGTGGCGGTGGGGACGGCCATGATGGCGTCGATCGCTTCCTGCCCGGACACGACCGTGCCCAGCACATTGAAGAGGTTCTTGAGGAACTTGCCATTCTCACCGGTCACCACGAAGAACTGAGACCCGGTGCTTCGAGCGCCGCGGTTGGCCATGGCCACGACACCTTGCTCGTAGACGAAGCCGTCGGGTGGGTGCTCGTCGGCGATGACGTAGCCGGGCCCGCCCGTGCCGTCGGCGTCCGGATCGCCACCCTGGAAGACGAAGTCCTCGGCGATGCGGTGAAACACCTGCCCGTCGTAGTAGCCCTCGTTGGCGAGGAACACGAACGAGTTGACCGTCTCCGGGGCGCCGTCGAGGTTGAGTTCGATCCTGATCTCGCCGCACGACGTGGCGATGATCGCCGTAGCCGATTCCGCTCCGGCCAGCCCGGGGAACGTCTCCGGTGCGTCGAAGGTCATGATCTCCTCGGGAGGCGGTTGCTCGGCGCCACAGGCGGTGGTCTGAGCCCGGTAGTCCTCATAGGTCCCGGGAAGCGAGCCTTCGCCCTTGCCGGAGAACAGGCCTGTGACCGCGAAGATGACGACGACGGCCACCCCGAACGCGACGGCTGTCAGCAGCCTGCGGCCCAACTCGCGACGGGACTCGCGCTTTCGCTCCGCCTCCCGCTTGGCGGCCCGCTGCTCCTTTTGACGCTGACGTCGTTCGGTCATCGCGGCGCGACTCTAGGGCCCGCAGACGCCCAATCCCGATCCGATGTTTCGTGTTCGAGGCCTCGAGGCTCCAAACTGTGGGCAAGATGCCGGTAGTGGTCCAGAAGTACGGGGGGACATCCGTAGCCGACTCCTCGCGGATCAAGGCGGTGGCGGACCGGATCGTGGCGACTCGTGGTGAAGGCAAGTCCCTGGTGGTTGTGGTGTCTGCGATGGGCCAGACCACAGACTCCTTGCTGGCGTTGGCCTCCGAGGTGAGCGCAGCGCCGCTGCCGCGTGAGATGGACATGCTCCTCACCGCCGGTGAGCGCATCTCGATGGCGCTTCTCGCCATGGCCCTCAACGATCGTGGCGTACCAGCGGTCAGCTACACCGGATCCCAGGCCGGGATCCTCACCGACTCCGCCCATGGAGGTGCTCGGATCACCCGTATCACCGGTGAGAGGGTCAAGGGCTCACTCGACGAGGGGAAGGTGGTCATCGTCGCCGGATTCCAGGGTGTCGACCCCGACTCCAGGGAGATCACCACGCTGGGCAGAGGTGGGTCGGACACCACGGCGGTGGCTCTCGCCGCCACCCTGGGGGCGGAGTCGTGCGAGATCCTGACCGACGTCGCCGGCGTCTTCACCGCCGACCCGAGAGTCGTGCCGGATGCCCGTCTGCTCACCGGGGTCGGCTATGACCAGATGCTGGCGCTCGCCAATGCCGGGGCGGGGGTGCTGATGCCTCGTTCCATCGAGTTTGCCCGGGACAGCGAAGTGCCGGTCCACGTCCGCTCGTCGTTCACCGAGGAGACGGGGACCTGGATCACCCCGGACGCGGTGCCCCGCCCGTTCCTCGGCATATCCCAAGCCTTCGAGGGCGAGAGCGGAGTTGTGACGATCGTGGGGACGGAGGTCGGCCAGCGTGTGGCGGCCGAGATCGAGCGTCTCGCCGGGCTCGGGGTGCCTGCCGGCCTCGTCGGCTCCGATGACTCGACGGTGACCATCTCGGTGCGACGGGAACAAACCGAGGACGCCGTACGCTTGTTACATGCTCAACTCATCCAGATGGAGGTCTTGAAATGACCACAGTGGCCGTGGTTGGAGCGACTGGTGCGGTCGGCCGCACCATGCTGTCGGTGCTGGGGCAACGTTCATTTCCGGCTTCTCGGATCCGTTTGGCCGCCTCGGAGCGGTCGGCGGGCATCACCATCGAAACCTATATGGGGCCGGTCGAAGTCGAGGACCTCGCCTCATTCGATCCCACCGGGGTGGACGTCGCGCTCTTCTCCGCAGGGGGCGACCGATCCCGTCGGCACGCCCGGCGTTTCGCCGACGCCGGTGCGGTGGTCGTTGACAACTCCTCCGCCTTTCGCATGGACGACGAGGTTCCCCTGGTGGTGGTCGGTGTCAACGATCAGGCGGCACACGAGAACAACGGTGTGATCGCCAACCCGAATTGCACGACGATGACCCTCATGATGGCCGCCGGCCCTCTCCATGAGGCTGGCGGCTTGAGGTCGATGGTCGTGACCTCCTACCAGGCCGTGTCCGGCTCGGGCTACCAAGGGGTGGAGGAGCTTCTCGGCCAGCAGGGCCCCCTGGGGTCCGACGTCGACTCTCTCATGACCGGTGGGTGGGCCGACCCTGGGTCGAAGGTCTACGAGAGGCCGATCGCCTTCAACGTCCTGCCCATGGCCGGCTCCGAGGTCGAGGGTGGTTACACCGATGAGGAGATGAAGCTCGTGAACGAGTCGAGGAAGATCCTCGGGATTCCTGGCCTCGACGTGGAGCCGACGTGTGTCCGGGTCCCGGTGCTGGTGGGGCATGGGGTGGCTGCGACGCTCCGGTTCGACCGCCCGATGACCTCCGACGAGGCGATGTCGGCGCTCAGCTCTGCTTCCGGCGTGGAAGTCTGGAAGGACCGCACACCGACCCCGCTCGACAGCGCTGGCAGGGACGAGGTCCTGGTGGGACGGATCAGAGAGACGGTGTCACAGCCTGGTGGGTTGAACCTGTGGGTGGTGGGCGACAATCTGCGCAAGGGCGCGGCATTGAATGCCGTCCAGATAGCCGAGCTCCTCGTCTGACCTAGTCGTCGGACCGAAGCAAGGCGGACATCCGACGCCGGAGTGCGGGATGGGCGTTCTTCAGGCCCAGCTCCAGGGCGAACTTGGCGTCGTCGCTCACGTCGAGGATGATCGCCTCACCCTCCGCCCTGATGTGGAAGCCGTCGGGCATGGCCGCGATCCTCATCTGATCACGGTTCCACACCGCCACCTCCTGGCTGCCGATCGTCATCGTCAGCTTGTTGTCGGTGAGATCGACCAGCACGGGAAGCGGCTGGGTGTCGTCCCCCTCGATCTGCAGTTGTGCTTCGTATGCAGTCACCGTCCCTCCTCCCTCTGGGACATCCACCTACAGACTATTCGCAGGTCGCCGAGATGGAAGGGCTCTGATGGGAGCAGCAGGACTTCCCGGTGGAGCCTCGCCGCGGGCCATTCAAGCTCGCAGACCCGTCGACACCTGGAGCTGTTCTTGAACTCGCCGGGGAACGACAAGCGTCCTACGGTTCTCTGGCTTTGTCTGGATTCGAGGGTAGGTAGGAGATCGGAGTGGAGGTCGACACCCAGAGAAAGGCACGCCCCAAGCGCGCCGGGTACCTGGTTGTCCTCTCTGTGGGTGCACTCGGAGTCGTCTACGGCGACATAGGGACCAGCCCCCTATACGCACTCCGTGAGGCATTCCTGTCCTCCGGGAGCCTCACCGTCGACCGCGACAGCGTGCTGGGGGTCCTGTCCTTGATGCTCTGGTCCCTCCTTCTCGTCGTCACCCTCAAATACCTGCTGGTGGTGATGCGGGCGGACAACGAGGGCGAGGGTGGGGTGCTCGCCCTGACCGCGCTAGTCCTCAGGGGCCGTGGGCGCCGCAAGGCCCGGACCACGGCGATACTCGTCGGGGTGGGGCTGTTCGGGACCGCCCTTCTCTACGGAGACGGGATGATCACCCCCGCTATCTCCGTCCTGGCTGCCGTGGAGGGGCTTCAGATCGCCGTCCCCTCCGTCGAGCCCTTCGTCGTGGTGATCGCCGCTGTCATCCTGATCGCCCTCTTCATGATCCAGCGTCGGGGGACCGCTTCGATCGGGGCGATCTTCGGGCCGATCATGATCATCTGGTTTCTCGTCCTTGCCATCTTGGGGATCGGCCAGATCTTCGCGGTTCCCGAGGTTCTCGCCGCCATCAACCCGGCACTCGGCGTCGGATTGTTCCTCGAGAGCCCCCGCGTGGCGTTTCTCGCCCTCGGTGGCATATTCCTGGTGGTGACGGGAAGTGAGGCCCTGTATGCGGACATGGGCCATTTCGGGAAGCGGCCCATTCGTCTCGCCTGGTCGACCATCGTCCTTCCCGCGCTCACGATCAACTACTTCGGGCAGGGAGCCCTTCTCATTGCCGACCCGCAGGCGATAGACAACCCGTTCTTCCGGCTGCCTCCTCAGTGGGCGATCCTGCCTCTCGTCGCACTATCCACGATGGCAACGATCATCGCATCGCAGGCGTTGATCTCGGGCGCCTACTCCCTGACGATGCAGGCCGTGCAACTCGGCTATCTACCGAGAATGCGAGTCGACCACACCTCGCCCCGCGAGTTCGGTCAGATCTATGTGCCCGCCGTCAACTGGATATTGATGGTGGCGACCGTGGGCCTTGTTGTCGCGTTCGGGTCGACCAGTTCGCTCGCCGCAGCCTATGGCGTGGCAGTGACCACAACCATGGTGATCACGACCGTTCTGCTCTATGTGATCATGCGCCAGCGCTGGCGGTGGAGTCGCACTGCCGCTATGGGCCTCACAGCCCTGTTCCTGGCGGTCGACCTCTCCTTCTTCGGCGCCAACATCCTCAAGGTTCCCGACGGCGGCTGGTTCCCGCTTCTCATCGGCCTGGTCGTCTTCACGATGATGATCACCTGGAAGCGGGGGCGGGCGGCGCTGGCCAGTCGGCTCAGGCGAGCCGAGCTGCCAATAGAGCGGTTCATCGGGTCGATCACAGAGCACCCACAGCCTCGCGTCCCGGGAACGGCCGTCTACATGTTTCCCGAGTCGGGGGCCACTCCTCCCGCCCTGCTCACCAACCTCCAGTACAACGAGGTCTTACACGAGACCATCGTCCTGGTCTCAGTGAACGTGGTGAGGCGGGCTCGGGTGCCGCAGGTCGAACGCGCCACCGTCCATCCGTTGGGTGAGGGTTTCTTCCAGATCGACCTCAAGTACGGCTTCATGGAAGGCCCAGATGTCCCATTGGCCCTGGGCAACATCGTCAGCACAGAGTTTGGCTTCGATCCCACCGACGCCACGTATGTGCTGGGCAGGGAAACGATCATTCCCAGCCACGCAACCACCTTTGCGGGCTGGCGAGAGCATCTCTTTGCCGGCATGCATCGCAACGCGGCCAGCGCGGCGCAGTTCTTCAGTCTCCCTGCCGATCGCGTGGTCGAAATCGGGGTTCACGTCAAGTTCTGAGCCGGTTCAGCCCTCCGTCATGACGGGCATACCGATCTGGCTAGTCGGTGGCCAACCGATACAATCTCCCCATCGGGACGTGGCGCAGCTTGGTAGCGCGCAGCGTTCGGGACGCTGAGGTCGTCGGTTCGAATCCGGCCGTCCCGACTCAGAAATTCCAGGTCAGGCCGCTCTCCGGAGCGGCCTGCTTGTTTGAGACCGGGTTCCATCGCGCGTCCATCGCGCGCACGGGCGCACTCAGTCGGTCTCTTGGGGCAGCGTCGGCAGTCCCCGTTCCTCGGGAGTGCCCGGGATGAGGTTGTCCAGCAGCAGTCCGAGTACGGCGGCGGTGGCGATACCCGAGGATCCGATCGAGACGACGATATCGGTGAGCCAGTCGATTCCCATGACGCTGAAGTCTTCCGCTGAATCGAAATAGCTGGGGAAGACGAAACCGGCGAAAAGGACGAAGCCGACGATGAGCAGATTGCGTTGGGAGTCCATGTCCACCCGCCGCAGCAGTGATAGCCCGATGGCAGCGATCAAGCCGAAGAGAGCGAGGTATGCGCCGCCAATTATCGGCTGTGGGATGGTCGCTACGACGGCGCCGAACTTTGCCACCAGACCCAGGGCCAGGAGAATCGCCGCCCCTACCGCGACGACATAGCGGCTTGCCACTCGTGTCAGGCCAACCAGTCCGATGTTCTGCGAGTAGGAGGTCGACGCGAATCCGCCGAACAGACCCGTCGCGAAACACCCGAGCCCTTCAGCGCCGATTCCCCGATTGATGGTTCTCGGCTCGGGGTCGCGGCCTGTCGCTATCTGCGAGACCGCGTGGTAGTCGCCAAACGACTCGACCATGGAGGCCAAGTAGGCGGCGAGTATCCCGACCAACAGCGACCAGTCGAAGCGTGGTAACCCCCACGGCCAGAGAATGCCGTCGTCCCCTATTCCGATGCCCCTGATCCAATCGGCCTCGGTTACGGCGGCGAAGTTGACCGCGGCCGGGCTCCCCCCTGCGAAAACCCCAGTCAGTGTGAGGACCAATGCAACCCCGTAGCTGATGACGATGGCGAGAAGGACCGGAAAGAGAGAGAAGAACTTGTGCTTCCGAGCCAGCACGAGCGAGAAGATGAACACGAGGGCGAGCATGAGGAGGGCCATCGGCCAGTAGAGGCCTGAAGTCTGCGCCGCCGGCTCGAACAGTGAGAGGCCGATCAAAGCGATCACCGGGGCGATGGTGATCGGAGTCACATAGCGACGGAGCAGTCCAAATAGCCCGCTGAACCCAATCGTCGTCTCGATGACGGCGCCGACCAGTATCAGCCCGGCTATGTACGTCATCGCCTCCGGTCCGGGGTGAGCCGAGATGATCGCAAAGAAGGGGACGAGGAACGCGAAGGAGACTCCCTGGATGATGGGGAGGCGGGATCCCACGGTGACCTGCAGGAAAGTGGCAATCCCCGAGCAGATGAACGCCGAGCTGACCAGGATCGAGATTTGGGCCGCGTCCATCCCCATCTCAGGTCCAAGGAGAAGCGGAACCAGGATGGTGCCCCCGAACATGGTGAGGACGTGCTGGAGCCCGAGACCGAACGCCCTGGGGAATGGTCTCGGCACCTCCTCCAGGCCGTAGTTCAGCTCGATCTGGCTCGGGCCTGCATTGGCCAACGTCCGTCCCTCGATCGCGAAGGTCGGCAGGCTAATGACGCCCTCTCCGAAGAAGTGAAGCGACTCTCTCAGTCGTTTGCCGGGTCGAGCTCCTCGAAGAGAGTGATCTGCAGACCGGCAGGGGCCTCCAGCCTGGAGTTGAGGGATCGCCATGGTGTCTCTGTCGGCTCGGCGATCAGCTGGGCTCCCGCCTCGACCAGTCGGACAGTGTCGGCCTCGGCATCATCGACCTGGAACGCCACCCGAAACTTTCGGCTCACCTCGCGGCCGACCTCCAGCTCGTCGATCAGGCGTCGTTGAGCTGGGTTGACGATCTCCAGCGTCGCCCGACCGGCATGCAAAGCCACCACGAGAGAGTGACCCTCACTCTCGACGGAGAACTCCTCACGCAACCCGAGGACATCGCGGTAGAAGACGACGGCCTCTTCGAAGTCTTCGGCCTCGACCACGAGACGCAGTTGTTTGACCTCCGGCGCGTGCTGTCTCTCAGTCATTTACCGACTTCGACTCGAGATTCTCGTGAGCGATGAGGAGTCGACGGAGGACGTCGGCGACTCTGGTGCGCTCGTCATCTGAATCGATGACGTTGCCAACCACATCGTTTTCTGCGCGGGTGACTGCGGGGATGATTCCGTCGATGAGCTTCAGGCCGCTGGACGTGAGCCTGATGAGCACTCCTCGCCGGTCGTTGGGGTCGGGAAGCCGCTCGATATGGCCGGCCTTCTCCAGTCGGTCGAGTCGCTTCGTCGTGCCACCAGACGACAGCATCATGGAACGCTGAAGCTCCCGCACGTTGATCGCTGTGTCACCGGCTTGGCGTCGCATCGTGGCAAGG
>JBAVPF010000536.1:0-2969 GCA_049692815.1 Acidimicrobiia bacterium | reverse complement strand
GGGTGGGTGTCACCGGTGGCGGCGACCGCCACCGCTGGGAAGATCTCCTCGATGAGATCCATGATGTCGGAGTAGTCGGCGAACGCCTGGTAGGCCTCGAGCATCGTGAACTCGGGGTTGTGAGTCGAGTCGATGCCCTCGTTCCGGAAGATCCTGCCGATCTCGAAGACGCGCTCCATACCCCCCACCACCAGCCTCTTCAGATAGAGCTCGGTGGCGATTCGCAGCTGGAGCTCGAGATCGAGTGCATTGTGGTGGGTGGTGAACGGCCGGGCCAGGGCGCCGGTGGCCTGGGTGAGCAGCACGGGCGTTTCCACTTCGACGAACCCTCGCTCCTCGAAGAGCCGTCTCAGCTCCGAGACGACCTTCGCCCGGGTTCGGGCTACGTGACGTGCCTCCTCGTTGACCATGAGATCGACGTAGCGCTGCCGGCTGCGCTTCTCGACGTCGGCGAGGCCGTGCCATTTGTCCGGCAGCGGGCGCAGCGATTTCTGCAGCAGGGTCAACTCGGAAACGTCGACACTCAGCTCACCCCGTTTGGTGGTCATGACCATTCCGGAGGCCCCGACCCAATCGCCGAGATCGAGATCGGCAAGCAGGCCGGCCGCATCCGGTGACTTGCCCTGGTCGACATACAACTGAATCGTCCCGCTCGAATCCTGGACGGTCCCGAATTGGAGCTTGCCGAACGAGCGGTGGAGCATGAGACGGCCGGCCACGGTGACCTGGTCGTTCGTCTCCGACGCCGGTTCCAACCCCTGGTGTCTGGCGTGCAGATCGGCTGCCAGGTCGGTTCTCTCGAACCTGTTGGGGTAGCCGCCTGCCTCCAGGACCTGTTGGTGCTTCTCCCGTCGGCCCTCTATGAGCCTCTCTTCGGTCGTCTCGGCGTTGTCAGACATCTGTCCGCTCGATCATGGCAGGGCGGTGAGCAGGCTCGGGGCATCCAGGAGGATGCCTCGATCAGGCACGACCGAGGCGTCGGCGAAGTCGAAGGCGACATTGTCGATGAGCCGGACCTTGCCGACGTGGGCTGCGACCGCAAGCACGGCGGGCCGATCGAGCACATCGATCGGCTTCATCGTCTCCTGGGATGCCAGCTTCACGTAGTCGACTTCGAGACCCTTGAGCGACCTGGTAACGGTCCCCTCGAGACGGTCTCCCCTGCGCTCCCCGGCATCGACCTGCTCGGCCGCCTGGAACAGGCCCCGGGACAGTGCCAGGGCTCGCTCCCGCTCCACTCGCCCGAGACGCACGTTGCGACTGGAGAGGGCCAGACCGTCCGGCTCCCGGACGACGGGCGCCTCGACGATCTCGATCGGGAACCTGAGATCCCGGACCATCGCCTTCAGCACTGCGAGCTGTTGGGCGTCTTTCCGACCGAACATGGCTACATCGGGGCGAAGACCCGCAAACAACTTGGCCACGACCGTCGCCACTCCCACGAAATGGCCCGGCCGATGACGCCCTTCCATTTCGTCGGTGACGCTTATCACGTCCACCGTGGTCACCGACTCGCCGGGATATACCTCCTCCACAGAGGGAGCGAACAGGAGATCGGTCCCGTGATCCCGGGCCAGGTCGGCGTCACGTTCCTCGTCCCGGGGATAGGCGGCGAAGTCCTCCTCCTCGTTGAATTGGGTCGGGTTGACGAAGAGGGAGACGACGAGGGTGTCACATGCCTCCCTGAGGAGGTCCATCAGGCGGAGATGGCCCTCGTGGAAATACCCGAGGGTGGGCAGGAGGCCGATGCGACCGTGATAGCCCTCCCGTGTCTCGTCGAAAGTCCGCGTCACCTCCATCGATGCAGATCCTCCTCCCGTCCCGCCCTGATGGCCGTCGCTTCCGCAATCAGCCGGAACTGGCGGCCGACGTACTCGGAGACCTCGTGCGCCGCGGTGAGATGGCCGATTACCGTCTCGATGTCGCCACGTGCGATGGGCCCCGTCAGCGAGGCCGCCGACCCCTTTTCGAACACATTGCGCACGGCTCGCTCCACCAAGGGCCGGGAGACGCGGGGGTCGATACCCGCCGACTCGAAGAGGTCACCGGAGACCGCCAGCGAGGTCACCACGAAATTCGCAGCCGCCGCTGCCGCGGCGTGATAGGCCGGGCGGGCCGCGTCATCGAGGCGAAAGGGCTCCATGCCGAGAGTCGAGCCGAGATGGGTGAGCATGTCCACCGCCAACTCGTCACCCCCGATGCCGACGAACGACCCCTTCAGTGCGGCGGCACCGGTCTCCGGGTCGGGGAGTGATTGCAGGGGGTGGAACCCGCCGACCGCCACCCGTGATGCCTGCAGGTGATGCAGTGCCAGCACCGGGACGAACCCGGAGAGATGGGCCACCACGCCGACGTTCTCGACGACAGGCTCCAGCCGTGAGGACACGGTGGCGATGGCATCGTCCTTCACCGCGATCAACACCACATCGACCTCGGGGATTGGTGTCTCCCAATCGAGGCTTCGCCATCCGAACGGGGCGGGGCCACGGCTGAGGACGCCCACGATCTCGTGTCCTGCCGCCTCTGCGGCGAGGCCCACTGAGCCACCGGCCCTTCCCGGGCCGACGATCACGAGCCGCATGGGAATCCTCGCCGAGACACGGCGGCGAGGCTAGCGCTGTGTGCGCTGACGCTGGTGATGCTCAGTGCGAGGCCGGGGCGCCGATGGCAAGGACAATCGCAGCTGGAGTTACGGCGAGCATTTGGGACGCAGCACGCGGTGTCATCTGGCCGCCAGACATCGGTGGGCGCCGCAACCCGTGCTGTGTCTTCCTGGTGCTCGCTACTCCTCTTCGAGTTGGTTCGGCGTGATCACCGGCCAGCTCGAATCCAGCTCGGCCTTGTGATCGCGGAAGCCGTCTCGACGCTTCCAGAACTTCGTCTTCCACACCCTGAACCGTCTCTTACCCGGCTCATTGGCGCCGGTGCCGGTCTCATGGGTGCGGGTCCTGCGCTCCTCGGGAAGGACG
>JBAVPF010000535.1:0-7861 GCA_049692815.1 Acidimicrobiia bacterium | reverse complement strand
TCCCGGCGATCCTCACGCCTGCACTCTCCAGCTGCTCGGCGAGGTTGAGCGGAGTCTGACCGCCGAGCTGGACGACGACCGCATCGGGTTGCTCGGCATCGATCACCCCGAGAACGTCCTCAACGGTCAGGGGCTCGAAATAGAGCCGGTGTGAGGTGTCGTAGTCGGTTGAGACAGTCTCCGGGTTGCAGTTGACCATGACCGTCTCGTAGCCGGCGTCGGCAAGGGCGAAGCTGGCATGCACGCAGCAGTAGTCGAACTCGATGCCTTGCCCGATGCGGTTCGGACCGGAGCCGAGGACGACCACCCGCGGCCGTTCGGCGGGGACCACTTCGGACTCTTCCTCGAACGTGCCGTACATGTACGGGGTGTGCGCCTCGAACTCGGCGGCACATGTGTCCACGGTCTTGTACGTGCGCACGATCCCGGCGCCCAGGCGCCTGGCACGAACCTCGGACTCCGTCTGACCCCACAAGTAGGCGATCTGACGGTCTGAGAAGCCGAATCTCTTCGCGGTCAGCAGCAGTGAGGGCGAGCCGCTGGGTCGGGCGTCACCGGCGCCGCCGGGGCCCGTCGTCTCCAGTTCCTCGCGGACCTCGACGATTCCGGCCATCTGGTCGACGAACCAGGGGTCGATCGAGGAGAGTTGTGACACCTTTTCCACAGACCATCCGCGGCGCAGGGCCTCACCCACCGCGAATACGCGCTCGGGTGTGGGGACGGCGACCATCTGCTCCAGCTTCTCGTCGTCGACGGAGCCGAACATCTGCCGCTCCGCGGGGTCCGCGTTCAAGCCGGCGCGGCCATTCTCGAGGCTTCGGAGAGCCTTCTGGAGGGCTTCGGGGAAGGTGCGCCCGATGGCCATGGCCTCCCCCACGCTCCGCATGCTGGTGGTCAGCGTCGTGGAAGCCGACGGGAACTTGGCGAAGTCGAATCGGGGGATCTTCACCACGGTGTAGTCCAGGGCGGGCTCGAACGAGGCCGGGGTCGCCTTGGTGATGTCGTTGGGGATCTCGTCGAGGGTGAAGCCGACCGCGAGCAAGGCGGCGATCTTCGCAATGGGGAATCCTGTGGCCTTGGAGGCGAGCGCCGAGGAGCGGCTCACCCTCGGGTTCATCTCGATGACCAGTCGGCGGCCCGTCTCCGGGTCGACCGCGAACTGGACATTGGAGCCGCCGGTCTCGACGCCGATGGCCTCGAGCACCCGTAGGCCGTCGTCACGCATCTCCTGGTACTCGCGGTCACTGAGGGTTTGAACAGGGGCAACGGTTATCGAATCCCCGGTGTGCACCCCCATGGGGTCCATGTTCTCGATGGAGCAGACGATCACCCCGTTCCCTGCTCGATCACGCATGACCTCGAGCTCATATTCCTTCCACCCCAGAACCGACTCCTCGACGAGGATCTCCCCAACGGGCGAAGTGTCCAAGCCGTTCCGCGCCACCACGAGGAACTGCTCCTCATCATCGGCGATGCCGGTCCCACCGCCTCCGAGTATGAAGGAGGGCCTCACCATCACCGGGTATCCGATCTCCCGGGCGATCTTCATGGCGTCGCTCATGGAGCGCGCGTAACCGGCACGGGGCACCTCGAGGCCGATCGCCTCCATCGTCTCTTTGAACAGCCCGCGGTCCTCGGCGCGTTCGATGGCCTCGAGCCCGGCCCCGATCATCTCCACACCGTGACGCTCGAGCACCCCGGTTCTGGCCAATTCGGTGGCCACGTTCAACGCCGTCTGCCCGCCGAGTGTCGGCAGCAGAGCGTCGGGACGCTCCCTGGCGATGATCTCGGTCACGACGTCCGGGGTTATCGGCTCGATGTAGGTGGCGTCGGCGAACTCCGGGTCGGTCATGATCGTGGCGGGGTTCGAATTCACCAGCACCACCCTGTAACCCTCGCTGCGAAGCACCTTGGAGGCCTGAGTCCCCGAGTAGTCGAACTCACATGCCTGGCCAATCACGATCGGGCCCGAGCCGATGAGGAGGATCGAGCGAATGTCTTTACGCCCCGGCATCAGATCCCTGCCTCGATCAGGTCGTTGAAGCGGTCGAACAACCCGGCCGCGTCATGAGGGCCCGGCGCTGCTTCAGGGTGGTATTGAACGGAGAACGCTGGGATGTCTTCGAGGACCATGCCCTCGAGCGTTCCGTCGTTCAGGTTCTGATGAGTGGGCCGGAGAGGCCCGAAGTCGGTTTCGACGACAGCGGGCAGCATCTCAGGCCCGGCCAGCCCGACCAGGTCGGGGGCGGTCTCCCCGCTCAGGGCCCAAAGGTCGACTGCGAAGCCGTGGTTTTGCGCCGTGATCTCGACCCGTCCGTCGTCGAGGCGACGGACGGGGTGGTTGCCACCGTGATGCCCGAAAGGAAGCTTGAAGGTGCTCGCTCCCACCGCCAGCCCGAGAACCTGATGTCCGAGACAGATCCCGAACAACGGGACCCGCCCCAGAAGCCGACGCAGAGTCTCGGTGGTGGCCGTGAGCGGCTCCGGGTCTCCGGGCCCGTTGGACACGAAGACCCCGACCGGGCCCAGGCCCAGGATCTCGTCGGCCGACGTGGCGCCGGGCACGACCTGGACGTCTAGCCCACGGCTGGTCAGGTTGCGGAGGATGTCACGTTTCATGCCCAGGTCGATGGCCGCGATCAACCCGTGCGAGGGGCCCTGGGCCTCCAACCGATAGGGCTCCTTGGTGGTCACTCGGCTCACGAGATCACGGCCCTCCATCGACGGGGCCTCGGCGGCCACGCTTCTCAGCTCGGCCTCGCTGATTCCGGTGCCCATTGCAACGGGCATCGCACCCCGCTCTCTGATGTGACGTGTCAGCCGTCGTGTGTCGACCTCGGCGATGGCCACGACACCGTGTCGCTGGAGGTACTCGGGGAGACCGCCGCGGGATCTCCAATTCGATGGCCGAGTAGAAAGAGACCGGACCACGAATCCTGACACCGCGGGGCCCGCCGACTGCTCGTCTTCGGGAGCTATGCCGTAGTTCCCGATGTGTGGCGAGGTCATGACCACGACCTGGCCGGCGTAGGAGGGATCGGTGAGAATCTCCTGATACCCGGTCATCGAGGTGTTGAAGACAGCTTCACCGGTGGTGACGCCGTCGGCTCCGACCGACACACCGTTGAACACCTCTCCGTCCGCGGTGATGAGCTGCGCCCTCTCCCCCGTCATGACCGTTCACTCACGCGGAGCACCAGGTCACCGTGATGGATGGTGGCGACCACTCGGCCTTTCATAGTCGAGCCGAGAAAGGGGCTGTTCGCCGACTTCGAAACGAACTCGTCGGCCACCCACTCCGCCGCCGGATCGAAGACGACGAGGTTGGCAGGGTTTCCCGGGGCGATCGGCAGCCCCTGCGAGCCCAACCCCATGGTTCTCGCCGGGTTGATCGACATGACTTCGAAGAGCCTGGTGTCGTCGCCGAGGGCCGCCCACACGGCGGAAGCTGCGGTCTCCAGCCCGATGACGCCGCGTGGGGCGTCCGTGAAGGGGTGTGACTTCTCGTCGGCGCCGTGTGGTGCGTGGTCGGTGGCCACGACGTCGATGGTTCCGTCACGGAGAGCGGCCACGAGCGCGGCCCTGTCCTGGTCGGTTCTCAACGGGGGGTACATCTTGAAGTTCGTGTCGAGCGCGTCGAGCTCGGACACGTCGAAGCTGAGGTGGTGTGGCGTCACCTCCGCGGTGACCGGCAGGCCCTCGGCCTTCGCGTCCCTGATCAAGTCGACGGTCATCTTCGACGAAACGTGCTGACAGTGATAACTGGCTCCGGTCTCACGCACCAGCCGGAGATCCCGCTCGACCACACTCGTCTCGGCCTCTGCAGGGAGCCCGCCTATCCCCAGCCGTCTGGACAGCTCACCCTCGTGCATGTGGCCACCGGCGGTCATCGAGACGTCCTCGGCGTGCTGGGCGACGATCGCCCCAGGCAGAGCGGCCACGCGAAGCATGATTCCCCGCAACGTCTCCGTGTCACCGACCGAGTCGCCGTCATCGGTGAACATCCGGACTCCTGACTCGTACATCGCCTCTATGTCGCTGGCGGTGGCGCCCGCCCTTCCGACGGTGAGAGTCCCGGCGGGAATCACGTCGACGAGTCCGACGCGACGGCCAATCTCTTGGACGAGCCCGGTCACTTTGGGCGAATCCGCCGGCGGGACGGTGTTGGGCATGGTCACCATGGCGGTGTAGCCCCCTCGCACAGCCGCCATGGAGGCCGACGAGACGTCCTCCTTCCAGGTCTCACCCGGTTCCCTGACATGGGTGTGGATGTCGACGAGCCCGGGGCCGACGAGACATCCCGATGCGTCGACCACCGTCTCGGCCCTCAGTCCCCGCCCCACTTCCTTGACCTTCCCCGACTCGATCAGGACGTCGGCATGACGCCAGCCCGAGATGGTGAGGACCTTGCCCGACTCGATGAGGATCAAAGCGCCCCCTCAGTGATCGCTTCGAGGACAGCCATCCGCACCGGCACGCCGTTGCGGACCTGCTCGGTGACCAGACAGCGTGGAGACTCCGCCACTTCCCCGGCGATCTCGACGCCCCTGTTCATCGGTCCCGGATGCAGGATGACGGCATCGGTGCCCAGGGAGGCCGATCGGGCGCCGTCGAGCTGGTAGCGATCCACATAGCCGGGGGTGATCTGCCCGCCCCGTTCCGTCTGGACTCTCAACAGATACACGACGTCGAGCGTCGCCAACAGGTCGTCCAGCGACAGGGAGGTGCGGCACGCCACCGTCTCGTCTGGAAGCCACTCGGCAGGGCCCACCAGCGTGAGATCCACTCCGAGAGCCGGCATGCCCCTCATGAGGCTCCCTGCTACACGACTGTGTGACACATCGCCGACGATGGCCATTCGGAGACCTTCGAATCTCCCGAAATGGCGCCACATGGTCACCGCGTCCACGAGCATCTGTGTCGGGTGCTCGTGAGTCCCGTCGCCGGCGTTGACCACCGGTAGCCCGGTCCATTCGGCCACCCTCTGTGGTACCCCGTTCTGCTCATGGCGGACGACGAGAACGTCGGCGCCGATAGCGGCAATGGTCAAGACGGTGTCCTTCAGCGACTCACCCTTCTTGGTCGATGCCGTCTCCGGGTTGAAGGTGATGACCTTGGCACCGAGACGCTGGGCGGCGAGGTCGAAGCTGAGCCGAGTACGCGTAGATGGCTCGAAGAAGAGGTTGGCGACGCACATCCCAGCGAGTGGTCGCTCGATCTGGTCGCCGGCATCGAGACGGTCACGGAGATTCGACCCTCTTCGGATGAGGGCGTCGAGATCCGCCCGGGACAACGAGTCGATCGTGGTGAGGCCCTTCATGCCGCCTGGGTCCTCTCGATGAAGACGCCAAAGCTCGCGTCGGTGCCCGGCAGGCGTACCCGAACCACTTCCTCGCGCGAGGTGGGGATGTTCTTACCCACGTAGTCGGCGCGTATGGGGAGCTCGCGGTGACCCCGGTCGATCAGGACGGCCAACTCGGTCGTCAAGGCTCGGCCTATGTCGGTGAGAGCATCGAGGGCGGCCCGAACCGTGCGTCCGGTGTACAAGACGTCGTCGACGATGATCACGTGACGATCTGAGATGTCGACCGGGATCACGGTTTGACGCTTGGCGATGTCACTGCGAAGCCGGCGATCGTCCCGATAGAGGCCGATGTCGAGTTGGCCGACGGGGACTTCGCATGACTCGAATGAGCCGATCGTCTCGCCCAGCATGCGCGCCAACACCACGCCTCTGGTGTGAATGCCAACCAACACGATGTCTGCTGCACCGCGATGGGTCTCGAGGATCTCGTGGGAGATACGGCGGACGACCCGGCCGATGTCGTCGCTCGTCATCACCTGTGGCAAGGCACTTCCTTCCCGGCCTCACTGGACCGTCCTTAAAGGTTCGGGGCAGACCATAACCCGTCGCTCGCCGAATCACCTAACCATCGCGAATCGTCTTGGCGAGGGTGGCGAGGACACCGTTGACGAAGGACGGAGACTTCTGTGTCGAATAGGTCTGCGCCAGACGGACCGCCTCGCTGATGATGACTGCCGTAGGGGTGCTTCGGTCGCTCCTCAACTCGTGCAGGCCGATTCGCAGGACGTTGCGATCGACGACCGGCATGCGGGCAACGGACCAGTGCTCGGAGACGGATTCGATCATCCTGTCGAGCTCGTCGACGTCGCTCAGCACTCCGTCGACGATGGCCCCGGCGCGTCCGCCGGGATCCGATCCCAACTCGCCTCTGGTCTCGTACTCGTAGAGACATTCGAGAGCGAGATCACGTGGCTCCACCATCACCCGCTTCCCCAGCTCAGCGCACACGGAGATGGCGAGATCGGCCCCGAGGATCTCGTCGGGGCCGGCATCGTGATCCCGCGCGTGCAAGACGTCGAGAATCCGGGGCAGATCGAGGCCTGTCGCCTCGGCCAAGCCTGAGGCGGAGACCCTCACCGGGATTATCCGGGCGGGGCCTTCGGCGCTCATGCTCTGGTCAGGTACTCGCCGGTTCGGGTATCGACCTTGACGCGATCGCCCTGCTCCACGAACAGGGGCACCTGAATCTCAATGCCGGTTTGGAGGGTCACTCCCTTGGTGGCCCCCGTCCTCGTGTCCCCTTTGACGGCCGGCTCCGCGTATGTGACCTCGAGCTCCACCGAGGCCGGCAGTTCCACGCCCAACGCGGTGCCCTCGAACATGGCGAGCGTGACCGTCATCCCATCCACCAGATAGCCCGCCGCGTCGCCGACGTCCTCGGGCGAGAGAACGATCTGGCCGTAATCGGTGAGGCTCATGAAATGATGGCCCAGGTCGTCGGTGTAGAGGTATTGATGGTCGCTGCGATCGATGATGGCCTGCTGGACGTTCTCGTCGGCCCGGAATGTCCGGTCCAGGACCTGGCCGGTCTCGATCTTCTTCAGCTTCATCCGGACGAAGGCCTTGCCCTTCCCCGGCTTCACGTGCTGGTACTCGACGATCGTGAACAGGCCGTCGTCCAACTCGAGGGCCATTCCAGGGCGGACGTCGTTTGTGCTGATCATGTCTTCCGTGCTTTCCGGCGCCGGACGGTAACGGCAATCAGATCCCTATGGAGGCCAGCCCTCTACGGACATCGCCCTCCCTGACGTGGACGAGCCGCGGCTGGGCAACGTCGGCGAGAAGGACCATGCGCAGGCCCCCTGAATCCCGTTTCTTGTCCATCTCTATGAGGTCCATCACGCGCACGGGGTCGAGACCGCTCATCATCGTGGGGAGGCCCAGCTTCTCGACCGTCTGGGTGACGTCGTCGACGCCGGTGAAACCGGCCAGGTCCCGGGAGATGTGGGCCGCGGCCACCATCCCGAGGCCGACGCTCTCCCCGTGCGACAGTGCCGAGGCGTACTCGACTGCGTGTCCGATGGTGTGCCCGAAGTTGAGGTAGGCCCTGACCCCTTGCTCACGGTCGTCCTCACCCACGATCCCGGCCTTGACGCGGACTGCCCGGTCCACCACGTCGCCGAGGGGTGCATGGAGACCGTGACGTCTGATCATGGCCACCAACCCGGCATCACCGACCAACCCGGCTTTGTAGGCCTCGGCCATGCCCTCTCTGGTCAGGTAGATGGGGAGGCCGGTCAGGGTGGTGACGTCGATGATGACCCTGGAGGGATGCCAGAACACTCCGACCAGGTTCTTCCCGCCGACATTGACCCCGGTCTTGCCACCAATCGAGGCGTCCACCGCTCCGAGAAGCGTTGTGGGCACGTTGACCGCCTCGACGCCGCGAAGCCAGGTGCCGGCGACAAACCCGGCTAGGTCGGTCGTCGCGCCGCCACCCACGCCGACGATCGTGTCCTGACGGGACAGCCCGAATCGAGCCAGTGTCTCGTAGAC
>JBAVPF010000534.1:0-3167 GCA_049692815.1 Acidimicrobiia bacterium | reverse complement strand
AGATCGGTACGGTGACGACACAACGGCGGGTCGTGCCAGATGGATGGCTCGGGGCGGCGTCATCAACAGCATCACATTCGGGTCCATAATCGCCGTCAGCTACTTCGCCGCGATCTTCAACACGGGGTGTGTCTCGTGATAGCCCATCTCGGCCCGATCGCGGTGGAGGAGAATGGCTCGTGGCTGTGGGTGGTTGCACCCCTGGGTGCCACGGCCTGGCTCTATCTGCGGGGAATGTCCAGGCTGCCTGGTACCACGGCCAAGGGCAAGCGACACGTTGGCGCAGGCTGTGCCCTGGCCCTCCTGCTCCTCATTTTCGCTCCACCACTCGAGCGCGCAACCGAGATGCTCTTCTCGGCCCACATGGTCCAGCACCTCGTCCTGATCGCACCCATCCCGGTGTTGCTCATCTACGGGCATGTCGGGCGAGGGCTCGTGATGGGTCTGCCCGATCCGCTTCGGAGGACCAGCTGGCGCCTTCGACATAGGGCCGGCCGGGCCCTGGATCGCCTCACGACACTTCCAGCCATCGCAGTCTTCTTCGCCCTCGTCATTTGGGGATGGCATGTTCCGGCGCTCTACGACGCGGCCGTCGCGCACGAACCGATCCATCTCCTCGAGCATGCCTCGATGTTGGCCGCATCATTCCTGTTCTGGGACGCGGTGATGGATGCTCGTCGTGGGTTTCTGGGCCGATCGATTCTCGTCTTCGGGACCGCCTTTCAGACCGGTCTCCTGGGAGCTGTCCTCGTCTTCGCCAGGTCACCGCTCTACGAGTCCCACCTCCATCAGACCTTCGTCTCATGGAGCCCTCTGTTCGATCAGCAGCTGGCCGGTTTGATCATGTGGGTCCCGATGGGTGGGGTCTTCCTGTCAGCGGTTGCAGTTATCTTCTTTCAAAGGCTCAATGAGCCAGAGTCCCGGCTGCGGGTCGATGTCTAGACGCTGGCTGGTCTTCCTCGTGCTGTTGGTTGCCGGGTGTGGTTACGGTGCCACCGACGCCCCATACAGGCCCCCGCAGAGCGAAGCGGGTTTCACGACGGATGGAGCGGTCCTGTATGCAAGAGAGTGCGCCTGGTGCCATGGCGCTGACGGTGCGGGGACCCGAAACGGCCCGAATCTCGACGGCGAGTTGGATGGCGGTGCCTACACGCACTTCATGGTTTCCAGCGGGCGCATGCCCCTGGGATCGCCCCGTGTCAAGGCCGTCCGCGCTCCCACGCCGTTCACCGAAGAGCAGATATCGGCCCTGATCGAGCGTGTCGAGATGTTTGGTGGTGACGGTCCGACCGTCCCCGATCCGGACCCGACGGGGGGCTCGGTCTCCGAGGGCCTTCGGCTCTTCGTGGCCAATTGCGCGGCATGCCACTCATCGGCGGGTGGTGGCGGCACCCTCACAGGTGGTCAGGTGGCACCAAGCCTCGACAATCCGGAGATCACTCCTCGACAGATCGCAGAGGCCATGCTCGTCGGGCCGGGTTGTGCCAACCGTGACCCTGCCTGCGCACGGGGCTCAGGCGCGATGCCAAACTTCGACTTCACCCCCGCTCAAGTCGATGACATCGTTGCCTACGTCGGCTTCCTCCAGCAAGGCGGTGACCACGGCGGCTGGTCTATAGGGCGGAGCGGGCCGGTGGCGGAGGGTGCTGTCGCCTTGATCGTCGGTTTGGGCGCCATGTTGGCTGCAGGCCGGTGGATCGGCACGAGGGTGGGAGAGGATTGACATGAACGGTCGGCGAGGAACGGAAGTCGTGGCTATCGCTCTCGCGGCAAGCATCGTTGGGTCGCTCGCCGCTGTAGTCGTGTACGCCCTGGGAGGTGCTCCGCACCTCGAGGGCGTCTTCATCGGCCTGGCGCTGGGTGGCCTCGGAGTCGGTTTGATCCTTTGGGCCAAGTCCTTCCTACCTGAGGGCGGAGAGGTTCAAGAGCGGGAGAACCTTGCACCCGGTGCAAAGGAGGAGAGTGCCGCCGAGGAATCGCTGCAAAGGGGGGTTCGGGAGCTCGATCGGAGGGGATTTCTGGTGCGGGTGGCTGCCGGGGCCGTTGGAGCGCTCGGCCTGGCGGCGGTGTTCCCGATTCGATCGCTCGGTGCCCGCCCGGGCGATGTGCTCATCGACACACCTTGGTCCGACGGTGTCAGGGCAGTGGACTCCTCAGGGAACCCCATCGCCGCGACAGACGTCGAGATCGGTCAGGTGACAACTGTGTATCCCGAGGGGCATCTCCAGGCCGCTGATGCCATCACCCTGCTTATTGGCCTTCCTCCGGGCACCGATGTCCCGGTCCCCGGCCGCGAGTCGTGGTCGGTGGACGGCATCGTGGCCTACTCGAAGATTTGCACCCACGTCGGCTGTCCTGTGGGTCTGTACGAGCCAACCACCCAGCAGCTCTTCTGCCCGTGCCATCAGTCCGTATTCCAGGTGAGCAATGGTGCGCGCCCCACGGGTGGGCCCGCCACGCGCGCTCTGCCTCAACTGCCCCTCGGCGTCGATGACAATGGATGCATCGTGGCGAGAGGCGGGTTCTCCGAGGCCCCCGGGCCTGGGTTCTGGTCGAGGCCACTCGGTGATCGGTAAGCTCCTCACCGCGCTAGACCGGCGCCTCGGGGCCGCCTCTTTCGCCAAACGCGCTCTGGACAAGGTCTTTCCCGACCACTGGTCGTTCATGTTGGGCGAGATCGCCCTCTATTCCCTCCTCGTCTTGGTTGTCACCGGGGTGTTTCTGACCTTCTTCTTCGACCCGAGTCAGGCTGTCACCGTCTACCAGGGCAGCTACTCACCCCTCGCCGGCGCAGACGTATCGCAGGCCAACCGCTCAGTGGTCGGCATCAGCTTCGACGTGCGGGCGGGCCTGGTGATGCGTCAGACCCATCACTGGGCGGCTCTCGTCTTTGTGGGAGCCATCGTGGTTCACCTTGGTCGAGTGTTCTTCACGGGCGCCTTCCGCAAGCCGAGAGATATCAACTGGATCGTGGGTGTCACACTCCTGATCCTCGCCATCGCCAACGGGTTCACCGGGTATTCCCTGCCCGACGACACTCTCTCGGGAACAGGTCTGCGGGTGGCCTACTCGTTTGCCCTGTCCATCCCGCTCGTCGGTGAGTGGCTTGCCTTCCTCGTCTTCGGGGGTGAATACCCGGCTGAGGGGATGATCCCCCGGCTCTACTC
>JBAVPF010000533.1:0-2572 GCA_049692815.1 Acidimicrobiia bacterium | reverse complement strand
ATAGAGCCACTAGGTTGTCCCCGAGCACGGATTCGACTTCCCCGGTCACAACGGAGAGAAACTCCTCGACGCCGTCGGGCGCTCTCGAATCAATGGCCATCCGTCCCAGGTTACGTGAGGGAGCCGGGGCGCGCCCTACCCGATTTCGGCACTGCGGTTTACTGTGCCCGGGATGCCATCCGGAGAGAAGCTCGCGATCGTCAACGACCTGATCGCCCGTCTGGACGATGCCGACGTCCACTTCGTCCACTGGAAGAGCAATGAGCATCTAGCCGCCGCCCTCGAGGGGGACACCGACTTGGACCTCCTCGTGGAGGCGGGAGCTCGTGAGCGGTTCGTCGTGGTCGTTTCCGGTCTCGGATTCCTGCCGATGCTGGCCCCGCGTGAGAGGACCGTTACCGGGTTGGAGAGCTTTCTCGGCATGGATCGGGCCAGCGGGAAGCTGGTGCACCTCGATGTTCACTTTCGGGTTGTCCTGGGCGAGCAGTTGCTGAAGAACCATCACCTGCCGGTGGAGGGATGGTTGCTGTCACACCCTGTAGAGCTCGAGGGTGTAGCGGTGCCGCAGGCGGAACAAGAGCTACTGCTGCTCTATGTCCGCTGCGTTCTAAAGACGAGGAGTCGGCAGATCGCCAGGGCAATCGTGAAGGGAGGTTCGCCACTGCCCGACCGCATCAGGAAAGAGGCAACGTGGCTGGCCAAGCGAGCGGATGACACCCGTATCGAGGAGGTGGTGGCCGGCAGTGGGCTGGACGTGACGGCATTGGAAGTCTCGGACTTCCGGCAGAGAGCATTGGATGGCAAGCTCGATTGGAGGTACATGGTGGAGCGTAAGCGTTCGCTTGTTCCTCGCCTGCGGAAGTTCGAGCGTCTTCCCTGGTACTCGGCCGCGGCGAAACGAGTCTGGCTCCGTCTTCGCACCGGCCGGGCAATGAGAAGCATCGGACTTGGCCTTCCCCGTCGACATCTGCCGTTCGCCACGCCGGTCGTCGCTGCCGTCGGTGCGGACGGCTCCGGCAAGACCAAGCTCACACGCGATCTCGAGAGTTGGCTTGGCGCCAAGCTCATGGTGCGACACATCTACTTCGGCCAGCCGAAGACCGGGCTCGTGTTCAAGACGCTCAACAAGCCGGGAAGCGTGGCCCGGAACCGGGCGGCAGCTGGGCGGCCTTGGCCTCGGCTCGACCGAATTGCCGCGTACACGGATGCAGCCAAGTGGTTGATGCTGGCCGGGCGGCGGAAGGCGCTTGCTCGCCGCGCTCGAGCCGCTGCCGTACGCGGGGAGATTGTCATCGCCGAGCGCTACCCATTGCCCGATTTCCATGACATGGAGAGCCCGATGGATGGCCCCCGGCTCCAGCCCGACGGGCCCTTCGCCGGCTTCGAGATGAGGCAATATCGGTCCGTGCCGGCTCCCGATCTCACAATCGTTCTCAACACGTCGGTGGAGGTGCTTCGAGCCAGAAAGCTCGACCTGACACTGGAAGAGCACGTGGCGAAGGTCGAGGCGGTCGCCTCGCTGGGGCGGATGCCGGGCCGGATCACCATCGACGCCTCCCGGCCCTACGACGAGGTGCTCAAAGAGGCGAAGGACGCGGTTTGGGGGGCGCTCCTTGCGCGTCGTTGAGTTTCTCGGTGTTCCCGGCTCGGGCAAGACGACCCTCGCCGAGGCTCTTCCTCGCGCCATTCCCGGTGCCCTCTCACTCGACGATGGTGCCCGCATGTCACTCCGTCACGGGGGAGCGGACGGTGTTACCCGTCTCGCAGCACGGCTCACCCGATCATCTGATAGCCGGCTCTGGTCGATGGCCTACGCACGGTCTTCGGACCGTATGGCGGCGCTCGTTCGCTTCGTCTCGGCAAGACCGGCCCTCATGGAGAGGGTCGTGGCGGCGCTGGGGTCCCGTGCCGACCGCGATATACGGCCGGATCTCGTTCTCGGTTGGGTGGTCAACTTGATGGCCCGATACCAGTTGGCCACCGAGGACGCGAGGGCTTCCTGGCTGGTGGTGGATGAAGGCTTCGCCCAGAGAGCCGTTGCCCTGTTCGCAGCCGGTTACGAGCCAAGTGACGACGGGGAGGTTCGCGAGTACTTGACGCAATCACCGGTCCCCGACGTACTCGTTGTCGTGGAGACTCCGCTCGAGGTTTGCACAAAGCGTCTCGGCCATCGTGGCTGGTCGGAGCGTCTCGTCGACGTCGGCGCTCCCGCGCAGCGGCGGTTCCTCGAGGCCGCCGAGACCATCGTGTCGAGGGTCGACGCGGCGTGGGCGGGTCGTGGAGTCGAAGTGCTTCGAGTGTCCGGTGAAGCCCCGCCGTCGGATTCGATATCGCTGATAGCTGCTACGTTGGCGCCGCGAGCGAACCGGGGTCCGGGGTAGACGGGTCGGTCACGGAGAATGTCAACTAACCACTTGTAGTGGTCGTTGATCTGGCATAGCATCGTGTGTCGAAGCTGAGGGGCTTCGAATTCAGAGGGCATTTGGGAGGCACTCAATGGGTAACCGCATCGCTCCGACGTGGGGCAGCCGACTTCGCTACGCACTCCTGGCGTGCGCGATGATCGTCACTT
>JBAVPF010000532.1:0-3841 GCA_049692815.1 Acidimicrobiia bacterium | reverse complement strand
TCCGCATGCTCCACGTCATCAGGGAATATGCCGGGGAGCGTCTCGAAGAAAGCGGTCAGGCCCATGAAACGCGGCTGTCTCACCTGGAGATCTATGCCAACTTCGCCGAGGCTGTGGCGTCAGAGCTCCTCGGGGTGGATCGGGTGAGGTCACTCGACTTGCTCGAAGCCGATCACGACAACTTCCGGTCCGCCCTCGAGTTCGGCCTCGAGGACGGTCAGGTCGACCTGGTGAATCGTCTCAGCGCAGCCCTGTGGCGCTTCTGGCAAGCGCGTGGCCATCTCTACGAGGCGGAGAGACGCCTCGAGGCAGCAGTCGGACAGGAGGACGGGGATCTCGGACTGCGAGCAGCGGCAGTGGAAGCCCTCGGCGGTGTCCACTGGTGGCGGGGGGCTATGGACAAATGCGAGAAGCGTTATGCCGAGGCGTTGGAGATGCATGAGCGCCTCGATGACCCGTCTGGGCTGGCAAACGCCCACTACAACTATGGGCTCGCCGTGGCCGGCAAAAACCAGGACATCGAGATGCTGCGTCGCCACATGGAGGCAGCGATGACGATTTACGAGGATCTCGGCGACGACAACGGCATCGGCAACGTCCTCTGGGGGCTTGGCCAGGGTTTGGTCTTCCTCGGTGAGAGCGATTCTGCGCTCGACCTCTACCACCGCGCCGTCGACTCATATCGCAAGGCAGGGAATCAGTTCGGCCTGAGCTGGGCGTTGTTCGAGTTGAGCGAGGCGCATCGTCGCGGGGGTCGAATCGAAGAGGCATGGGAGAGCCTCGAGGGGGCACTCGAGGTGTTCAAGGGAGCCCGCGACGTCTCCGGTTTTGTCCTCGGCTCGGGTGTGGCGGCCGCCATCGCCCTCGCCCTTGGCGACCGCGCCCGGGCCTACCGACTGATGGGGGCCAGGAACTCGCTGGTCCAAGCATCGGGCACCGACCTCGCCGGATACGAGATCAACGTGTACGAGGGCTTGGAAGACGAGACCCTGGCCGCGCTCAGGGGAGACCATGACACCGCCCACGAGGAGGGGAAGGCGATGGGCTACGACGAGCTGGTCGACTACGTCCTGACGGGGCCGGTGGACTGACAAACCGACCACATCACGGGTGAACCACCAGCTCGCGACGACGTCGCGTCATGGCCACCGAGATCACCACGGCAGCTGCCACGGCGAGGAGGGCTGCGTCGATCAGCCAGGCCGCTCGGAACGACCAGTGCTCGACGACCGCGCCGATGGCGATCGGCCCCAGCCCTGCCCCCAGGAACACGCCTGCCTGGGTGACTGCTGATGAGGAGGCAGCGGTGGCTGTGTTGGCATTGACCACCGCGTAGGTCAAGAGCCCGGGCCATCCCCAGCCGAGAGCGAAGGCGGCGAGCACGCCGACGATGAACCCCAGACCGTGTGCGTCGGCGACCGTGAGCACGACGATGGCGCCCAGACCCATGATGAGGCCGACCCCGACGAAACCCGCGGCGGATCTTCTGTCGGCCACGGCTCCGTACGTGACACGGGCGACGATCGACACCACAGAGCCGGCGAACAGGAGAGTTCCCGCCTGGGATTGGGTGAAAGACGCGTCCACGGCCGCCGCCACCAGGAACGATCCGAGGAACACCGCAGTCCATGTTGCGCAGGAGGAGCCGATGGCGAGGGTGATCAACTGGCCGGGCGAGAGCAGCGCGTTACTCCTTCCCGGCCTGGTCGCCTCGGCCGGGGTGGTCCCAGGCTCGGTTTCCCGGTCGCTACCGATGAGCAACCATGCGACAAGAGCCGGCAGCGCTGCCACAGCGAACGTGGGACGCCAGCCCACGGTGAGCACGAGCAACGGCACCGATGCCCCGGCAGCGAGGGTCGATGCGGGGATACCTGCGTGTTTGAGGCCGAAGACGACGCCCCTCCGGCCGGGCGGAGACCCGTGGGCGAGGGCATGGTTTGCCGCCGGGTTGGTGAAGCCGTAGACGACGCCGGAGGCGAGCAACAGCGCTCCGAGGCTCCACGGGCTGTGGACTGTGATTGCGATCAAGATCACGACGACAGCGCTGACCACGCAGTTGATCCGCATGGCGGTCCGCCAACCGATCCTCTCGACGAGACGGCCCAGGGGAGTGGAGGTGATCGACGCCGCCAGGAAGAATGCGGCGGTCACGATGCCCAGCGATGTTGCCTTGAGGCCAAGGTCGGCTTGGAGTTGGATGAACGATGCGCCGGTCAGAAACACCGGGAGCGTGCTCACCATGACCATCACGATGGCGATGAGCAGTCTCCGAATGGGAAGGGCGGTCGCGGGTGGACTGGCGGTCATCGCCGGTCGATGCCGTGTCTCAGTTGAGGTGCTTCAGCCCGGCGATCCGGCGGTCACGCTCGGCGACACAAACCTCGCACACCGGGAGCCCGTGATAGTCACGGGAGGGGACCCAGACCTTGCCGCAGAGCGCCCTGATCGGCTCACCACCGACATACCCACGCATCTGCTCGTCCTTGGTGACGATATGCGCCACGTTGTCTTCGTTCCCACCGCCCGTCTTCGTCTCAGGTGTGGGCAGAGTCTTCGGCTGGGTCATCAGGGGAATCGTAGGGCGGCGGTCCTCTCACACGCCGGCGGTCGTCCTGCTCAGGCAGGTGTGAATTCGATCAGGGGAGAGCCATCGAGCCACTTGGGAAGTATGTGCTCGGCCTTGCTGTGCTCGTTCCCCCAGCCTTCGGTGAGGATTCTGTAGAGCACGTCGGCCCGCTCGTCAGGCTCCGTCACCAGTCTGGCCAGGGCCGGGATTTTCGCCTTCGTGTCTCCCTTGAGATGGATCGTGAAATCCGGGTTTGCCTTCAGGTTGGCCTGCCAGTCACGCTTGCGCCCCGGTCTGCCCGTGATGAAGTAGCGGCCGCCCAGGTGCACGAAGTTGATCTCGATTCGTCGCTCCTTGCCGCTCTTGGCGCCGACAGTGGTTATGTCGATGACGCCGCTCTGGTCGATCGATTCGCTGTATCCGTCCATGTGTCGCCACAACCGGGTGCGGTCGCCGCCTATTCCACTGTCCAACCTTCCACGCCCGAATGGACACCATCAGCGTCGGCGCCCAGGGCTGCGACTCTGGCACGAATCGCCACCGGCGAGCTGAGTGGCGACGGGAAGACGCTGCTGCGCAATCCCCGATTCGTCACCTATCTCCGAAGAGCCAAGTCGGACGCCGGATCCGAGTTGTCCCTCCTGCGTGACGACGCCCATTCCAAGGCCATCGAGGTCATAGCCAACGTCTGTGACGTGGAGCAGGCCAGGCCCCTCATCTCACAGTGACAAGCGGAACAGGCCTGCCCTCTCCTGGAACGGGCCCTCGTATTCACCCAACGAACCTCCGAGCCGGGAGGGCCGATGCGGGTGGAAGGCCTACTCGGCCGGATTTGACGGGGTCCGAGCCTCTGGAGTTCGAGCCTCTGCAAAGCCCGTCAACCGGAAATGTGCCCGGTTCCGAATAGAGGCAAGACCCGGAGGCTCTGTGTGGGGCTCGAGTCGGGCAAAGCGATTCTGGGTTGTTCCCATCGCCCCCCGCGCTCAGGGAACCACCCGAGTCGCGTCGATTTAGGACTGCAGGAGAGCGTAGGCTTCGTCATGGACGAAACGGCCAGAAGATCTGTCGTGGGCACCGCCGGTGCCGTGCTGGTCGGTGCCTTGGTGGCCCTCGCCGGTAGTGACGGTGGTTCCAGTTTCGGTGGAATGGCCGTGTTCGCCATCTGCGCCGCTGTCGCCTTCGGAATCAACTGGCTGGTGTTCATCCCCTCGAATGCGGCCAAGACCGAGAAGTTCTACGACCTGACCGGATCGGTCACCTACCTCACCGTCACTC
>JBAVPF010000531.1:0-22466 GCA_049692815.1 Acidimicrobiia bacterium | reverse complement strand
ACGCCACCATCTGGGAGGCCTACCGCAACTTCTGGGAGATGAGCAGCGGGGGCCCCGATAGCGGGCTGTGGAAGTCGACCGACGGTGGCGACACCTGGCGGGAGGTCACCCACCACAAAGGGCTCCTCCCCGAGTCGGCGATCGTTGGGAAGATCGGGGTGGCAGCCTCCCCGGTCAAGGCAGGCCGGGTCTGGGCTCTGGTCGAGTCCACGGAGAAGCCGGGGCTCTACCGGTCGGACGACTTCGGTGAGACCTGGAAGCTGGTCAGCTCCGACATCAGCCTCCGCTACCGCCCCTGGTACTACATGCACGTCACCGCCGACACCCAGGAGGCGGACACGGTGTTCGTCAACAACCTCGACCTGTGGAAGTCGACCGACGGGGGAAAGACCTTCAAGGCGATCGCCACCCCACATGGCGACAACCACGATCTCTGGATCGACCCTCGCGACAACCAGAGGATGATCCAGGGCAACGACGGTGGCGCCAACGTGTCGTTCAACGGCGGCGACTCGTGGAGCACCATCTACAACCAGCCGACCGCCCAGATGTACACCGTGACCACGGACGATCGCGAGCCCTTCTACTACGTCTACGGCACACAGCAAGACAATTCGAGCGTTGCCGTCCCCAGTGGTGTCAACGACCTGGCCATCACGTGGGCGGACTGCTATCCGGCCGGCTCGGGCGAGAGCGGCTTCATGGCCGTCCATCCCGAAGACCACAACCTCGTGTTCGTGGGAGCGGTTGGGTCCAGCCCCGGCGGGGGAGGCTCACTGCAGCGTTACGACCACAAGAGCCGTCAGATTCGTTTGGTCAATGTGTGGCCCGAGGTGCACGACGGCATCGGGCCGGTCGACCTGGAGGTCCGATTCCCCTGGACCTATCCGATCCTGTTCTCACCACATGACCCGACCGTCCTCTACACGGCGGGAAACATCGTGTTCCGCAGCAGGGACCAGGGGCACAGTTGGGAGCCGATCAGCCCCGATCTCACCCGCAACGACCCGACGAAACTCGCGGTGTCGGGCGGGCCGATCACCAAGGACACCAGTGGCGCCGAGCACTACTGCACCATGTCCACCCTGCGGGAATGCCCAATCGAGCCCGGTGTGCTCTGGGCGGGAAGTGACGACGGTCGGGTGCATGTCACCCGCGATGGAGGGGAGAATTGGGTCGAGGTGACGCCTCCCGACCTTCCCGAGTGGGCGTTCATCCGCACGGTGGAGCCATCGCCTCATCACGCGGGGACGGTCTACCTGGCGGCGACCAAGTACAAGCTGGACGACACCACGCCCTATCTATACAAGACCGAGGACTACGGCTCCACCTGGGTATCGATAACCGGGGACGGGGAGGGTGCCATACCCGATCACGACTTCGTTCGGGTCATCCGCACCGATCCGGCTCAGGAGGGCCTGCTTTACGTGGGCACCGAGACCGGGCTCTATGTCTCCACCGACGACGGTGTCACCTGGGATCGCTGGCAGGCCAACCTGCCGGTTGCGCCGATCTACGACCTGACCGTCAAGGGAACCGACCTCGTCCTGGCCACACACGGCCGGTCCTTCTGGATCATGGACGACCTCACGCCCCTGCATCAGCTCATGGATGACTCCGCCACTGCTGCGACCAGGCTTCTGCGGCCCCGCCGCGCCTGGCGTCTGCTTCCCGATCTCTTTTGGCAATGGATCAAGAACGAGGGCAAGGACTACTGGGTGTCACTGGGAAAGCAGGCGACCTTCGAGGCGGAGATCGACGAGTCGGGCCAGGTGCGGAGGCGGTTCCTCGACGCCGGAGAGGCGGCGCCGGTGGGCGCTGTCGTCACCTACGTCCTCGGCGACGAGGTCGGCAGCGACTCCAGTGTCTCCCTCGAGTTCTTTGACGAAGCCGGAGCGCTGGTGAGGCGTTTCGGGTCGAAACCGGCCGGATACGACGAGATGAGCGATGACGAGAAGGCGTACAACGCCGGCCCTTGGGTCACCTCGAAGCCAGGGGTGAACCGCTTTCTCTGGGATCTGCGCCACACCGGATCGTCCAGAGTGCTGGGCAACAAGACTGCCGGCGAGGCGAACACGGGGCCGCTGGTGGTTCCAGGCACCTACGAGGTGAGGTTGGTCATCGAAGACGCCGGTGGAGAGTCGACTTCGATGTCGCAGACCTTCGAAGTGGTCAACGACCCGAGGGTCGAAGTCTCTCAGGAGGACCTGGAGGCACAGCTGGGGGCGCTGCTGGCGATACGTGACAAGATCTCCGCTGCCCACCAGGCCGTCACCACCATCAGATCGGTTAGAGCGCAGATCGATGCTTGGACGGCCAGATCGGACCTGGGGCAGGAGGCTCGCGCCTCCGTCGCCTCGATGGACGAGAAGCTCACCGGAATCGAAGGCGCATTGATCAGGCCCGGGAAGCACGACGACATGTTCGGGGGGCAGACACCTGCTCGGCTGAACGAGAAGCTGGCCTCGTTGATCAGCGTGATGGCCAGTGCCGACGCCCCGCCCACCGAACAGTCACTCCGTCTGTCAGGGAGATACACGGGAGAGATCGACGCTCAGTTGGAGCGACTGGGTGAGGTTCTCGGTCGGGACTTGGTCGAGTTCAACGAACTGATGGCTGAAGCCGATCTTCCGGCCGTGGAGGTGGTCGCCCCGGAACCGAGCTGAGCCGGCGGCGGACAGATTCGGTCAGACTGCGTCTTTCCGGAAGGAGAGGACGAGCCGGGTCACGGTCGTCAGGACCCACCAGGTGGCCAGCATGGCGACTGCCTCCAGGATGAAGCTGTGGAATTTGTAGAAGACCTCGGCGACCGCGAGCGAGACCACCAAGGTCGGTCCTGCGACGACCCAGGTCTCACGGGCGGGCAATGCGATGTACTTGCTGAGCATCTCTCGAGTCTCCTTCCCGGGCCTGGCGTCGGCCGGCTCGCTGACGGCGTGAGCATAGGCATGTAATCCCATGTCAGAGCCGCCAGCTCATGCCTCTCACCAGTCCCGCTCGGGTTCCGGGTGGCTAGCCTCCTCGACCAGAGAGCGCAGTACAGGGGGCAGGAGATGAACCGGTTTTCCATGAGGCAGTCTCGTGGCCGGTGACAGGAAGCCGATCGACCAGGCGGTCACATGGCTCCGAAACCACCGCCAGACGGCTCTCATCGGTGGGGTCGCGTTGATCATGGTGATAGGGATCGTCGCTTCTTTGGCAGGGGGTGGAGAAGAGCCGGCGATAGCGGGCGCGTCGACAACTCTTGCCGCGACAGCGGCGGCGACGACCATGGTGGACGCATCCGAGTTCGACCATCCCGACGTGCCTCCGATCTCGTGCGAGACGCTCATCACCAATGACGACGCCTTCGAGGTCATGTTCCCCAGCGGTTCGGGTGGTCTGTTCACCTTTGCCATGGGAGAGACATGCACCTACGACCCCGACGACGGATCGGGGATGCTCATCCGGATCGAGCCGGGCCTGCCGTCCGACTTCGACGCCGGCACCGAGTTGCTGGGTGCCTCCGGGCTGGCGGTACCCGATATCGGTGACGGAGCAGTCTGGTTCGCCGGGACCGGTGGAGACACCGGTGCAGGTCTACTTGCGGTCCGTGAGGGCACCGAACTGGGCGCCTTGTTCTTCCGTGTCACCGTCAGTCTCCCCGATCTCGACGACGCAGGCAGATTGGAGCAGGCGGTATCGCTGGCGGGAACCGCTTTGCCGAGGTTCCCAGGCGTGGTGGTGGAACCTCCCGAGCCCGAGTTGATCACCTTCGACGACCAGGAGGTGGACCTCAGCCCTTACAGCCTCGACGACCTTCTCTACGGAGGGGTCGAGACAGGTGACTGGACGCTTGGGGAGGGGCTCGTTGCCATTCTCGACTGGATGGTCAACGGCACCGACGGTGTCGTTGGAGGTGAGATGTCCGAGACATCGGGTAGTGGCGTGGTTGCCGTCGCTCAGGCCTATCTGGCAACAGAGCCAGATGATGCCGCCCGGGTTCAAGCCCTCCTGGATGAGCTGTTCGTCACGCGGGACGAGTTGGAGCAACGCTCCGAACTTGCCGACTCTATTGCGACGAGACTGCTGGTCTCGGCGGCTCCTGTGGCCCAGGAGCAGACCGGTGACCCTTGCGATGGCGCCACGGTCGCCGAGCCTTGCTATGCAGAGCTGGACATGGCCGAGTACCCCGACCTAGAGGTCGGGAAGTACAAGGTGTTCGTAGCTCAACCGAGCAAATGGACCGAAGTGGAGGTGAAGCTGGCCAAGGAAGCTCTCCATGACGCTGCCCTGACGTTCGAAGGGCTCGGCAACATGCCATCCGAGTGGCTGGAGCTCAACCCCGGTGACGCTCTCTACGCGGGCTACAACAGTCAGGGTTGCCTCGCCAGCATGGGTGACTTTCTGGTCGGGATGGATCCCAACGAGTTGAAGCAGGTGTTCGCCCGTGAGATCTCGTTCTGCCTCATCTCCGGGGATGCCCAGTCTCAGCTCAAGGGGAATCCGAACTCTGTGGTATGGCTCGTGTACGGGCTGGCCAACTATCTCAGTGACGTCGTCTACCCCGGGACGAACCTGGAGCACAAGAACCTCCCTTCGACACTCGCTCAGGAGGAGCTGTCCACCTCGGTGCCCGATCGGACCTGGACCAACTGGATCCTGTTCGAGCACCTCCACGAGTTCATGGGCCCTGGAGGCATCATGGCGATGATCCGTGGCTTCCCCACCCAAGGCGATCTGATCGCTGCCCTCGCCGGTGTGGCCGGCATGCCCGAGATGTACCACGACCTGGAACGTGCGCTCTCCGACTCCAACGTTGCCGACGTCGGCCCGGGCACCATCCCCTACGAGCCCCAGGCGTGGGAGCTTCCGATCTCCGGGCCCACCGAGGTGCCGCTCGAGGTGCCCCGATTCGGTGTCCGCCGACTTCACATCAAGGTGCCGGCCGGGCAGTACGCCTGTGTCGACAGCTTCACCCAGGGTGCCGTGCGCATGTCCTGGCGACCTGGGGCGCCAGGCGAAGCCGGCTCGTGGTCCGACGAGCTCCCCTTCTCCTTCGAAGGTGAAGCGGTGATGGTCCTCACGTCGGTCGAGCCGGGAGCTGAGTACACCCTCGACGTGACCGATGTCGGCGACGACCCTGACTGCGATCCAGACAGCGGGGGAGGGCCGGCGACCCCGGTGGACTGTCTGCTGGGCGACATTTGCGGTCCCTCCGACTACTACTTCGAGGTGACCATCACCAACTGAGCGGGAGAAGTGGAGGGGAGAATCGGGGCGGGGAGCTCACCAACAGACTGTGAGACCTGATCAATCGGTCGGCCTGCCCTTGTCTGCGGGTGGTCCGGCGTTTTCGGGTTTGCCCTTGTCTGCGGGTGGTCCGGCGTTTTCGGGTTTGCCTTTGTCTGCGGGTGGTCCGTTCCCGCGCTCGGGGCCGCCTCGGGCGATGGCCGAGACGACCGCCCCGTCAACTCTGTCCACACTGTTGAGGTAGAGAAGCAGTTCGGACACGAACGCTGGTCGTTTGGAGCTCGATGGTGTGGGCTCCTCGACCGCGTCGGCCTTGGGCTCGTTAGTCGTCGAAGGAACCGAAGATGCCGGCACCACGACTCCAACCCCTTGCTTCTCCTGGAGTGCCTGAACTTCTTGGAGACGCTCGGCTGAACCGCCGGCCCCTATCCCCACCGACTCGAGGGCCCGATCCAACCCGTAGTACCAGTCACCAGGTACGGCGCCGTCCGCCGCCCATGCCATACCGCTGGCGCTCAGAAGGATCGCCACCGTGGACGCTGCTGACAGGACCTTGCGACGCAGACGCGTCACGGGACGTCCCCGACGTGCCTGAGGTTGAGCGGGACTCGGGCGATAGCTGCCTGCCGCCGCTGCCGCCTCCCCGGCATAGAAGTCGATCACGTCCCTCGGCAACGAGGTGTCACCCATGGTGCGAAGGTCAGCGATGAATCCCATCAGGCAGGCGGAGTCCTCGTCCACCGGCCGGCCGCCGGTGATGAGAGCCTCGACATCCCGTTCGTCGAGCCCTGCGAAGGGATCGGCGGAGCGAATCTCGGAATCTCTCATGTCACCACCACCGGCGGCGGCATGCTCCGGCGCACCCGGGCCAGGCCTTTCCGCTGGGCAGCCTTGACCATCTCGACGGTGGTTCCGATCACATTCGCCGTCTGCTCCACTGTCAGACCGGCGACCACCCGGAGCGAGAGAACGTCACGCTCCTCGGGAAGCATCGTCTCGAAGGCCGCCTTGACGTCGGAGACGACCCCGGAGTCCGTGTCGTCGATGATCACCTCGATGTCGGCGTTGAGACGATCGAGCACCCGGTCGGCGAGGGCAGAGCGTGGGTTTCGCCGGGGATGAAGACCCTCGACCAGCAGCCTCTTGTAGGCGAGGGAGAACACCAGGGTGTTGAACGACTCCTCGGATCCCTCGAATCGATGGAGGTCCCGGGACAACTCGAAGAAGACGTCTCCGGCAGCGGATTCGGGGTCGGCGACCCCTCTTGCCTTGAAGAAGCCTGTGAGCGGGCCCGAGATCTCCCGAAAGAGCGCCGACCAGGCCCAAGTGGCCCCGGCTCGGGCCGCGTCGAGTACCGACCCGAAAGCGATCCCTACGCCCACGTCATCAACCTCGCCATCTCTTCATCGACGGCGCACACCCCCGTCCGGGACCCTTCGAACGGGCGAGTGCCACGCCTCAATGCATGCACTTCGCCCATTACGTGAACCATCGGCATCTCCCACATAGGACTTGGGTGCCATTCGCAGAGCTGCCAAAAGGACTAGACATCAGTTCGAGGTGGAGGTGCCGCCAGGCGATGTCTTCACAACGACCGACGTCAACGGCTGGCGCTCGTCGCCCTACCCTCGGCGAAGTGACGCCCGAGGAGACGAGAGATGTTCTGACCGCGCGTAGGGCCGAGCTCGACGCCGAGTTGAGACGTCTCACTGCCCCACCCGAGGAGATCGCTTCGGTGTCCTTCGGCAAACGTGTGGGAGATGGCACCACGGAGGCTGTGGAGAGGTTGTCGACAACGGCCACGGCGAAGTCGCTCGCGACTTCGATCGGAGAGATCGATCGCGCACTCGACAAGCTCCGCGCCGGGACATACGGCATCTGCGACAACTGTGGCCGGGTCATCCCGGAGGTCCGAATGGAGGTGCGACCGGCAGCTGCTCTGTGTGTGGAATGCGCCTCTCGGGCGAGGACCTGATGGCCCCGGCCGCAAGATCTCAGACAGGGGCGGTTTGGGCCGCGCGCGACCCAGGATGGCGATAGCCTGCCCGCCCCTGTTCATTGGGTCGAGGAGGCATTGGTGAGTGAGGTCCAATCGAGCGCGCGGCTGCTGTTCCGCTCGGCTCTGATCATCTTCTTGGTGACCATCGTCATCGGGATTCTCAATGGCATGGATGTGTGGAATCCGCCGAACACGATTCTGCTCACCCACGTCCACGCCGGCACCCTCGGGTGGATCACCCTGGCGGTGTTCGGGGCGGCGATGCTCATGCTCGGAGAGAGCGAGGAGGCAACGGGATCGCGTGGCATCGCGGTTTACTCGATAGCGGCCACTTCCCTCTACGTGATCGCCTTCGCCACGGGCACCGGCATATTCAGGCCGATCGCAGGCACGCTCGAGCTGATCGCGATCGTCTGGATGCTGACGTGGGTGTCACGCCGCTACCGGTCTTCTGAGAGGACCAGCGGTCAGCTCGGCATCCAGCTCGCAATGGTCTCGCTGACGATCGGAGCCATCCTCGGTGTGCTCCTCGGGTTGTTCATCGCCAACGGGGAGATCCCGGGCCTCAGCGAAGACGTGGCCTCTTCGCTGGCCGGCGCCCACCCGCCGGCCATGCTCATCGGCTATCTAGTGCTCGCCGGGGCCGCCATCGTCCACTGGCTGCTCGACGGCCCGGGCTCGAAGGCCGGCTATCTCGTCATGTGGGCACTGTTCCTCGGTGGGATCGCCGCCAACCTCGCCTTCATCCTGGACACCGACGCTCTGGTGCAGGTGGCCACCCTCCTCGAGGTGGTGGCGATCATCACCTTCACCGTTCACATGTGGGGCCGCATCAAGCCATCGACCTGGCGTGGCCAGGGAGCACAGAACTTCGCACGGCTATCGGCGGTCTTTCTCCTCATCGGCGTGGGATTGCTGGTCTACGTGGTCCAGCTGTTCGTATCCGGCGAGCTCGACCCGGAGACGGGGACGGGACCGGTGAGGGTCCTCCTCGCCTTCGACCATGCGATGTTCATCGGGGTGATGACGAACGCGCTGTTCGCGCTGGTTGGTGGCCCAACGTCCGGCGGGAGGACCGCCCAGCTGCCTTGGGTCGTGAACACGGGAGTGGCGATATTCCTCGTCGGCCTGGTCGCCGACAGTGACATCCTGGTTCGGACCGGCGCACCGATAATGGGTCTGGCGCTGCTCTATGGCATCTATGTGTTCCTCACCCGGATGAGGTCGCCTCAGACCGTGTCGCCCGGTTGAACGAACCCGCTTTCGAATGCCCGGCGTGTGGCGCCCGGTGATCACCGTGGTGCTGACCTGCTTCGGTCTGGCCATGCCGGCCTACCGTGGCATTGCCGACTCGGACGGGCTGCACGGGTTGATTCTCTTGGCTCCGATCGCTGGTGTGATGCTTGGCGGTGTCGGTGGGGCCCGATTGGCCGGACAACTGGATCGGAGCGTGTCGCGGACCGTCTGAGTGGCCTTTGAATTGTCTGAGCGGACCATGAATTCACTACCGTCCATCTGTGAGGAGGTGAGCTCGGTTGACCCTCGAACTGGCCCGAGATGCCGTCGGGCGCAACGACTGGGATGCGGCTATCGACGCATTCGAGGATGTCGACGGATCCGATCTGTCACCTGATGACCTGGTGTCATACGGCGACGCTCTGTGGTGGTCGGCCCGACCCGACGAGGCAGTGGACTCGTACGAGCGTGCCTTCGATGGTTACGTCCGGGCTGGTGCCATCGGTGACGCGGCCACGATGGGGGCGACTCTCGCCTATCTGGCGATGCGCCGTATGTCTCAGCACGTCGCCATGGGGTGGCTTGCGCGTGTCGAGAGTCTTCTCGCCGACCAGCCTGAAGGTCCCGGCCATGCGTGGCTGAATCTGCTCAGGGTGGCTGAGGCACTCTTCGTCCTGCGCGACCTGGATGAAGTGAAGAAGAGGGCGGAGGAAACAGTCGCGATCTCGCAGAGACAGGGTGTTTTGGGCCCCGAGGCGCTTGCACTCAGTTTCAAAGGGATAGCCCTCACCTCGCAAGGACAGTGGCGCGAGGGAATGAAGCTCATCGACGAGGCAACTGCGCTTGCGATGTCACCGGGCAGCGATCTGCGGGCTTCGAGCGACGTGTACTGCAACCTGATGGGAATGTGCTCGAACCTCGCCGACTACAAGAGGGCTGGTGAGTGGACCGAGCAGGCGGAACGATGGATGAGGTCGAACTCGCTCGGAGGCTTCACCGGCGTTTGTCAGGTCCACCGTGCGGAGCTGAAGCGCCTGCGCGGAGACTGGTCCGAGGCGGAGCACGATGCCCGGGTGGCCTGTGCCGAGCTCGAGCGGTTCCATCTCCTCAACGGAATCGGGTTTGCCTACTATGAGATCGGAGAGGTCCGTCGGCGAATGGGTGACCTCGACGCCGCCGAGGAAGCTTTCACTCAGGCCTACGAGTACGGGAACCCGGCCCAGCCCGGGTTCTCGTTGCTGATGATGGACAGGGGTGACATGGAGGAGGCGGCGAAGTCGATAGCCGGGGCGCTCTCCGGCACGAGAGGCGATGGTGGCGGCGATCTTCTCACCAGGGGGCACCTTCTTCCGGCACAGATCGAGATCGCCCTGGCGCGAGACGATCTGGACACCGCCCGAAAGGCGATCGTCGAACTGGAGGAGATCGAACGGGTCTACGACTCTCCGGCATGGGAGGCGACGCTCTTGACGTGTCGTGGGTCGCTGGCTCTCGCCGAAGGAGATCCGGGTGGAGCGATTGATGGCCTCGACCGGGCCTGGCGCCTGTGGCAGGAGGTCGATCTGCCGTACGAGTCGGGACGGGCACGGGAGTTGCTCGGGCTGGCCCGACGTCAGACGGGTGAGGACCGCCCCGCCGTCCTGGAGTTGAAGGCTGCGTGGTCTATATACGAGAAGCTCGGCGCTCGCCTCGACATGGAACGTCTCCAAAAGGAGATGGGTGGGGCCCCGGTGGCAACGGCCAGCAGCGGAGAAAGGCAGACCAGGGCTTTCATGTTCACCGACATCGTGACCTCGACCGATCTGATCGGTCTCATCGGCGACGAGGCATGGCAACGTCTCCTCGAATGGCACGACCGTGAGCTGCGGAGGTCGATCACTGCCCATGGAGGCGAAGAAGTTCGCCATACCGGTGACGGGTTCTTCGTGGCGTTCGAGTCGGCTCGCGCGGCTCTTGACTCTGCCGTGGATATCCAGCGCCAACTGGCCGATCACAGACTTCAACATGGGTTCTCGCCGACGATCCGCATCGGCATTCACCTGGCGGAGGCGACCCGACAGCGTGGTGACTACGTAGGCCAAGGTGTCCACGCTGCGGCCCGGGTCGGGGACCTAGGTGGTGGTGACGAGATTGTCGTGTCCGAGCCGCTGGCCCGAGCGGTCGGGACCGTGCCATATCAGTACAGCGGGGTGCGCGAGGTCGAGCTGAAAGGCATCTCTGATCCGGTGACGGTGATGAACGTCGACTGGCGCCGGTGACAGCGCTCTCGACCACCCTTCCATGGGGGTGAGAGGCCCACCCGCGTAGCCGATGGCGATGCCGACGACGACGATTGCTGCGATCAGACTGGGGCCGTCCGACAGCTGGAGGAGACGTTGAGGTTGGTCAAGAGGACAATCGATCAGATAGATCCGCCGGTAGGCGTTGTCGATCTCCTTCGCGAGGGCCTGCCGGTCGACGAGGTGCTCGATGCGGCGCAGGGCGCTCCCGCCTACCCGACAGCCCCTTCGATTGTCGAGAGGGTGCGGGAAGTGGCCGGTCACCCTGACGGGGGGCGATATACCGATGGTCGAGGGCTCCCTGCTCTGCGTGCAGCCCTGGCGAAAGACCTCAGTCAGGACTACGGAGCGGCTGTCTCTCCTGAGGACGTCTTGATCACCGCCGGCAGTAACCAGGCGTTCTGTCTCGCCGCCTCCGCCCTCGCCGAGCCCGGCGACGAGGTCATCCTCACCGACCCCTTCTATTTCAACCACGACATGTGGGTCCGGATGGACGGGCTCAGCCCCGTCTATGCGACAACCTCGGCTGGAACCGGGCAGGTGGTGGTCGACGACGTCGACAAGAGAGTCACCGGGAGGACACGCATGATCGTGCTCACTTCCCCGGGGAACCCGACCGGTGTGAC
This sequence comes from Acidimicrobiia bacterium, assembly GCA_049692815.1. Classification (GTDB taxonomy): domain Bacteria; phylum Actinomycetota; class Acidimicrobiia; order Spongiisociales; family ZC4RG35; genus JANQRA01. Next base: position 11,094 of record JBAVPF010000531.1, on the reverse strand, counting down.
CGCGTCTCCGGAGGTGATCGACGAGCTGGCCAATTTGGCCAGGGCCAAGGATTTGGTTCTGGTCCTCGACGAGACGTACCGCACCTTCCGACCCGGTCCCGGTCCGGCTCACCGGCTGTTCCATAGACACGACTGGCACGAGTACTTCGTGAGCTTGCAGAGCTTCTCCAAGGACTTCGCCATGCCCGGGTACCGCGTTGGCGCACTGGTCGGCTCACCTCTTCTCCTCGACGAGGTGATGAAGCTGATGGATTGTGTCGCCATCTGTGCGCCCAGGATCGGCCAGGAAGCGGCTCTCGAGGGTCTCCGCTCGGCAGGGGTTTGGCGCAAGCAGAAGGCTGCTGAGATCGCCGCCAAGCACGACCGATTCCGCTCCGTCATGAGCGGTTCGCCTGGAGGGTTCCGGCTGCGGCAGTCGGGTGGGTTCTACGGGTGGGTGGAACACCCCGGTCCCCCATCAGATACCGATGCCGTGGTGAGACGGTTGGCGACGGAGCAAGGCCTCCTGACCATCGCCGGAAGTGTCTTCACTCCCGAGGACCGGGGCTTCGTCCGCGTCAGTTTCGCCAACCTCGAGTTGCATCAGATAGACGAGTTGGCGAGACGGTTGGCGGTGTTCCAGGTAGGAAACGGTTTCCTCCTTGACACCTAGTTTTTCTAGGGGTAGGTTCCCTAGGTATGAGCGGACAGGCAATGAAGGGTCATCTCGACCTGCTTCTGCTCGCTGTGCTCAGCGATGGGGCCAAGCACGGCTATGCGGTGATCGAGGCTCTGCGAGAGCGCAGCGCCGAGGCCTTCGATCTCCCTGAAGGCACTGTCTACCCGGCGCTTCATCGTCTCGAGGCGAGCGGCATGCTATCCAGCGAGTGGTCGGAAGTCGGCGGCCGTCGGCGAAAGACGTACCGGCTGACCAAGAAAGGGTGGGGCTCCCTCACGGTGGAGCGTCACGCTTGGGACGAGTTCTCTGGAGCCATCATGAGCGTGTTGAAAGGCGCGACATGGCCGACTACCTCCTGATCGACGGCTATCTCGAACTGCTGAGGTCACATCTGCGATTCCGTTCCGACGTCGACGACCTGATAGCCGAGGCAGCAGACCACCTCTGTTCCACCCACGATCGGCTGGTGTTGGGAGGAACGGAGACGCTGGAGGCCGAGCGGCTAGCCCTGGGGCTTTTCGGTCAGGCCGACCTCGTGGCCAGGGCAGTGAGCGGCTCACCATCCGGCGGGCTTGCCGTCCCTTCCGATTCCACGATCCGGGCCGGGAGTCTCGCCATCTGGGGCGGCGTTCTCTGGCTCCTCACAGTCGTTGCCTGGTGGCCGGCAGGTGTGATCGCCCCGTGGGGAGAACTGGACCGAAACATCACAGCGATTCTGTGGATCGTCGGATGGTGCGCGCTGATCGGCGCATTGGTGCTCACGTTCAACACAGTCGGTGCTCTGCACACCCGTCATGGTGGGTTGGGACGAAGTGGCACGATGGGCATGATCCTGACGGGTTTGGCCGTCGTCGCCGGAATGCCGGCCTGGGTCTTCCTCGGTTGGGGGTTCGCCCTGGCGCTGGGGCTCGGGCTCGTCGGTGTGGCCGCCCTTCGTCGTGGCATCGCCCCGAGGATGCCGGTCGTAACTCTCGGAGCAGGCGCCGCGACCGGAGGTGCTGTGTGGGTCCTCTGCTCCCGGTCGACAGGCTGGTTTCCCCGCTATACGGGGATTTGGGGTGAAACGTGGACCATCAACCTGGCGGCCGTCACGTTTGTCGCAGTCGTCTTGGCCGTGGGCCTTTTCGGTGTCGGTGCATGGCTCCGAGGAGAGGAACCCGCGGGTTTCGACCTGACCGGGTCGCTCGCAACGACCGTCGGAAGAGCTGAATCGACATGATCGATGAGAGGCACATGATGACCAAGCGCATGACCACTATCTGTCTCGTCGCAGCCGCCGTGCTGAGTCTGGTGGGCACGCTGCTTGTCAGCGACGACGGCTACAACAGCTTCGCTCTGATCCTCGAATTGTTGCTGATGGCCCTGGCGCTTCTGGCCTTCACGGGTCGGTGGTGGGCGCTCGGGATAGCGGGTCTGTTGTCCGGCCTGCTCGGGGTCTACACATCGATCGGGATCGGTGGCTCGCTCGAAACCTACGTGGCCGGCCAGATCCTCTTCGCTTCGCTGTTCGTGGCATCGACCCTCGGCGCTGCGGTCTCCGGCCTGGTGGGTGCGGTTCGCCAGATACGAGAGCCCGGGACCGTCGAAGCCAAAAGGCCCTGAGTCCGGCGCGGGCACCCAGTTGGCCCGGTCGCATCATCACCTGGCCTAGCGTGCTCTGTGTCGTGAACATGCCCATGAGATCCCTGTTGCCCGTCATGGTCTTCTCGGTGCTGGTCCTCACCGCCCTGCCTCCGGGCGGGAGCTTCATCGACGATGACGGCAACATCCACGAAGGCTCGATCGAGGCAATTGCCGCTGCCGGGATCACCAAAGGCTGCAACCCGCCTACGAATAACCGGTTCTGTCCAGACGATGTCGTCAGCCGGGGTCAGATGGCCGCATTCCTGGCGCGGGCACTGGCACTTCCGCCTGCAACCGATCGCTTCGTGGATGACGATGGCAACGTCTTCGAGGGGGACATCGATCGTCTCGCTGCGGCCGGCATCACCCGTGGATGCAACCCGCCCGCCAATGACCGGTTCTGTCCCGACGGGATCATGACGCGCGGTGCCATGGCCGCCATGCTGACCCGGGCCTTCGCCCTGGGCTCAGACGGCGAGGATCATTTCGTCGACGACGACGGCCATGTCTTCGAGGGGGACGTCGATCGTCTCGCCGCGGCCGGGATCACCAAAGGGTGCAACCCGCCCACCAACGATCGGTTCTGCCCCGACGATCCGGTCACCCGTGACCAGATGGCGACGTTTCTGACCCGTGCCTTGGGCCTCATACCTGTGGTGCCCCCACCTCGAGTCCGTCCTCTGGTGGTCGTGACTCCGCGTGAGAATTGGGGTGCGCAACCGGCGGACACCGCCCGTCTGGTCCCGCACACAATCGAACGGTTGACCGTCCACCACGCCGGCACGCAAACGGGGACCACCGGGCCGGCACAGTTTCGAGGTTGGCAGAACTGGCACATGGCCGGCTTGGGATGGCCCGACATCGCCTATCACCTGATAATCGGCATCGACGGCACTGTCTACGAAGGGCGTGACCCCGCCTACAGGGGTGACACCGCCACCACATACGACACGACCGGCCACTTCCTGGTTGTCGTCGAGGGCAACTTCGACACCGAGGTCCCCACCTCCGCTCAGATCGAATCCCTCACCAGGGTTCTGGCCTGGGCCTCGGAGGAGTATGGAGTGTCGCCGGGCACGATCGCCGGGCACCGCGACTACGCCGCAACCACCTGCCCTGGAGCACACCTCTACTCCATGATCAGCTCGGGACAGCTGGCGAAGGATGTGCAAGACCTCCTCGACAAAGGCGGGGTTGACCTTCTCTGGCCTTGACCCCGGTGTCGATCGCACTCAACTCTTCACGCCGAGTCTTTCGTCCATAACCACGAACTCCTCGATGGCTGGCTCGAGAACGTCAGGTAGTTGCCCCAGTAGCCGTCGGGCACCCCGGGAAAGCCTGCGGACCGGACGACGCCACCCCGGGGCGGCCACCTTGTCGCCACCTCCCACTACGACCGCGCCGTCGGACGACCTCATGTGCCGCCCGGTCTCGTCCTTCGTGAATCCGGCCGGAAACACCGCGAGACGCTTGCCATCGCCCAGATCGATCGTCCAGCATCCGGTCGACTCCAGAGTGAGGACACTTTCGACCTCTCCAGTGGTGTGCCCGTAGCTCTTCGACGGATTCTGCACAGGAAGCCCATCACCTCCCAGGGCTCTTTCACCTCCTGTCGAACATGCAGTGATCAGAACCATGAGCACGATGACTGTCGAAAGCCCAACCTGATGACGCTTGATCATCCAGTTTCGACATTGGCTCCGGCCGAGCCCGGGATATGAGATTGGTGCCGCTCATTTGAGCGCCAGACGAGCTGTCATCTACTCCATCCGATTGGAACCTCGTGGGTTCCCTCGGTGAAGTTCCAGTACTCGTGGAGTGACCGGCACAGGCCGTCGTCGTCGAACTCGAGCAGGAGGGCGCCTGCCAGGGTCACCGGGTTGCCGGCGACCTTCATCGTCGTCCAGAACTCCACGACGGCACCGTTCCCGTCGACGTATGGCTTTCCCATCTTCACCGACACCTCGGTCTGGGCCGACGTCACGCCATCCCAGTAGGCGATCACGCCCTCTCGACCCCGATGCGGCTCCTCATAGATGTCGTCCCGGTAGATGCCGTCTTCGGTGAACAACGCGGCCACCGCCTCGCTGTCCGCCTTCTCCCAGGCCGACCGGTATCTCTCCGCCCAGGCCGTGACCGTTTCGGGATTCATCGCACCCTCCTCACATCGCTGCCTATTCCGTCTTCGATCAGCTTTCGAAGCCGCTTCGTGCAGCGTACGTGGCCGCCAAACCGCCTGGAGCCGGGCCGCCCCGCCCGGCGGCTGACACATCTCTGCTCGGAGCAGAGGCATTGCGGACATCTCTGGGTACGCCCGGTTCCTGGCCGGAAAGGAGCCAAAGTGGTCCCCAGTGGCCAGTGGGGGCAGGTTCGTGTCCCACGCGTCCAGAGCCTTCTCACACGACCCTCGTGAACCGCTTCCGGACGAAGCGGTTCTACGGTCTCGAAGAGGGGTGATGGGTCACATCGGCGAGCGGGTGGGGCGCATGATCGAGATGGCCAACAACGAGGGGTTGCAGGCCGTCTGACCGCCTTGCGTCTTCACATCAGAGGCAGGCCGAGACCCCGGGCGGGGGACCTCAGCCGACAGGTTCCAGGGTCTCCAGGGCACTCTCTGCGACGGCCAATCTCACGCCATCGCTGTCGACAGTCTCGATCCAATGACCGGGCAATACACGCTCGCCGTCGAGGAAGCCCAAATCGACGACGAGGTGACTCAACCGGCCTACTGCGTCGATCTCGATCTCGGACACCCTTCCCAGCTTCTCCCCATCCATGGAGAGAACTGGAGCGTCTGCTGCCACCAACCCTCCCTCTTCGATCTCTTCCTGCACGACAGGATCGTTCACACGAGGAACGTCGCCCTCGGCTTTCATCGGGTAGACCGGATAGGCGGGAAACGGGGCCCCGAAGGCGATGGGATATCGCCATGCATAGCCGCCGCCCGATTTCCCGTCGTCGACCGGTGCATAGTCGTCGGGGAGGAATCGGGGGAGTGAGCTCGGGTCGATGTCATCAGACAGGATCACCCGATCGTCTTCGACGCGGTCGATGATCTCCACCGGCACAACCCGATCGTTGTGGAAGAACAGGCCCTGATCGACCACCACATGTGTCATCTCCGAGGTCTTGGGGGCGATCACGAATTGAGAGATCCTCCCCAGGTCCTCGCCTTGCGAAGCGTACAGATGCGATCCCTTTTGAAGTTCGAGTCCCATATCGATCATCCTTTCTGAATTCGACTGGGTTCTCGGGCCTCGAGTTGATGAGTGATGGGCCCGGCGGGTTGGGCGCCCAGTCGTCTCGGCGGGCGTCGATCCGGTCGCTGCGGTCCGTGGATCGGCCCTTTTGTACTCGTTACATACCCGGAAAGACGCGACTGCAAACGAAACGCTCGCCTCGTGACCGATGACCGGCGGAATAGGGGTGACAGAGGTCTGGTTCGCCCGCACATGGAGATTCCGCATTCGGTACGTGAGCTTCTCGACACCGGTCCACTCGGTCATCTGGTGACACTCGATGCGGACGGCACACCACACGTGACCCTGACCTGGGCCGGCCTCGACGAGGACGAGCTCGTCTTCGCCACATTCCCCGACCAGCACAAGCTGGAGAGCATCCGCCGCGATCCCCGGGTTGTCATCTCGTTTCAGGCGAACGATCACTCCGGCCCTGGGCTGCATCCCTATGTGGTGCTCCAGGGCCGGGCCACGACCACGGCGGGCGGGGCATTGGAGTGGATGGACCATCTTGCAGACGTGTACATCGCCCCCGGCGCCGTGTTCCCGTGGCGAGACGCGCCACCCGGTTTCGTGACCAGGGTGGTGGTCGATCGGATCTACGGAGTCGGCCCGTGGGGTCACGACTTCTGACCAAGACGGCGTGGAGCCCCGATTTCCTGAAGATGAGCTCCAGCTAATCTTCGACCAGAGGCGAGCACGTCGACCCTTGTGGTCTCGGTGCTCAGCTATGGCGGCTCCGTGCCTCGCGACCGCCCGGCCGAGTGCTCACACGAGTTGACGGAAATACCCCGACCCGATCAGGTCTCCACGGGGGACGGCTCCTCGACCCCCACCCTTCGCGTCGCCCCTTTCGCCACATTGACACGTCTCGTGGACATCGGCGTCGACCGGACACGGTCGATGGCAGAGCAGCGCTGGGTGCGAACCATCAACGTGGTCGCCCTCGCCGCTCTGCTGGTGAGCTCGTCTTACTGCGTGTTCTACACCGTCCTCGACTTCGGGTCGCTGTGGCCGGTGGTCGTGACCAACGTGATCTGGAACATCGGGTACGTGGCGGTGGTAGTGGTCAACGGGAGGGGAAATCCGCGTGTTGCCGCCTGGCTCGCCATATGTTGCGGCCTCGCCAACACCCTCGTCCCCGCGGCGTTTCTCGGTGCGGGCAGCGGCGTCTATCTCTTCGTGGTCCTGATCCCCATGATCGGAGTGATGTTGAGTGGTCCCGGAGACGTCCTCATGAGGATGGTCGTGCTCGTCGTCGGGGCCGTCGCCTTCGCTGCCATGCCGATCCACTACGTCAACGCACCGCCGGTGCTCGACGGGACGATTGCCCAGGTGTTCCTTTTCGCCTCGTCGGCGATCGGGGTGGCGCTGTTCGGCTCCTTCTTCGCCCTCTACTACCGATGGCTGGTCGACCAGGCCGAGGAGGACCTCGCTGCGGCCAATGCCAGATCCGAGCGACTCCTGCTCAACATCCTCCCCGAGCCGGTGGCCGACCAACTGAAAGCCCAGGAGTCCTCGGTCGCGTATCGGATCGACGAAGTGACCGTTCTCTTCGCAGACCTGGTCGATTCGACGGTGCTGGGCGAGTTGTTGCCCGCCGACGAGTGGGTATCGCTCCTCGACTCGGTCTTCTCCCATCTCGACGATCTGACCGACGAGTTCGGCCTGGAGAAGGTGGCGACCATCGGGGACAGCTACTTCGCGGTTGCCGGTCTCAGCGGAGGTGGGGGCGATCATCAGGCCGCCGCCGTCGATCTGGCTCTGGCCATGCGAGATGCCATCGCCGGGTGGGAAGTGCCCGGCTACGGACGTCTGACGGCACGCTTCGGTCTGGCATGCGGGCCCGTTGTGGCCGGAGTCATCGGGAAGCGCAAGTTCCGCTACGACCTCTGGGGCGACACTGTGAACACTGCCAGCCGGATGGAGACGCAGAGCGAGCCGGGGATGATCCAGGTCACGGCCGAGCTGCACCGCCACCTGGCCGACAGCTACGAGTTCAGGCCGAGAGGCCAGGTTCTGATCAAGGGCAAGGGCCTGATGGAGACCCACTTCTTGACCGGCCGGCGCACCGTCGAGCGTGGCCTCGAGGAGTCCGTGCCCGTCGCCGGGTGACCTGAGCGGTCGGGCACGAGCCGACTCGACTAGGTTCGCCGCTCATGACTCGGAGGGGAGGATTGTGTCTGCTCGTTGTCGCCCTGGTTGCGCTGCTGGCGACAAGTGCCCTCGCCCAGACCCTTCTCGACGACTCGGCTACGACCTCTACGCAGGGCCTGTTCAAGACCGGGGTCACGCTGGTGGTCGCGCCACGTGTGAGCGACGACGAGTCAATCGAAATGGAACTTCGTCCCATGTTCGATGGTGTGACACAGGCGCAGGCGGAGGAAGCGGCGCAGAGCTCGGGTTTCAGCCTCTACTCGGTCGGATTGGGCCGCTATGACCTCGAGGAGATGGTCTCCGGACCATCGGTGCTGGGCACACCGGGGGTGTTCGTCAGCGACGACTACGCCTGGGTGGGTGTCGAAGCGCCCAACGACCTGCAGACACGTGAGATCAGAACCGCCATCGTGGCCACTTCTTCGCTGAAGCTCGGCTGTTTGGGAAAGCACCGGGAGGTGAATCTGGCGATGGCCCGTCCCGGTCTGCCGGTCTACGCGTCGAGCGACGATTTCACCGGCAACCCGATGATCGGGAACAACGTCATGCTCACGCTCGCCGTCGACGATTGCATGGTCCAGGCCTACTACTTCGAGAGTGTTGGTGGTGAGTTGGGCAGCTACCAGACGAGGGGATCCATCGAATACTGGGACGACGGTCAGCAAGCTGTGATCGCATTCCACGGAGCCCCTCCCACCTTCGAAGGCGAGGCCACGGTGTCCGTCGTCGAAAGCCCTCTTCCGGCGGTGAGCGAAGAGACCTTCGCCTACTTCGTGAGATCCTTGAACTGGCGTGATCTGAATCCGATCCCATTGCAGTTGGGAACACCGCAACCCTTCAGCGCCGTGTCGCCAATGCCCCCAAACATCCCGGGCATGTTCCCGGAGATGCCTGCTTCGACCACGACGACCGAGTCGTCGACAACGAGCCAATCCTCGGGATCGACCACCACCACACGGAGCTCGGCATCTGACGAGCCCTCCTCCGCGACTTCCGAGAAAGACGACGGCAATGGCATCCTCCTGCCCGCCGGTCTCGGCATGGTGACGATCGTGGCCCTGATAGTCGGCTGGCTGCTCTGGACATGGTGCTTGAGAAGGGGCGCATACCCCAAGGAGGAGCCGATCGCCGAGGACGACCCCTTCGGAGTCCTCGGCGTTGGGGGCGTCGACACGCAACCTCGACCGATAACCGTCAGCTTCGCCCGCTTCGGGCTACACGGCGACGACGAGGAACGGGTAGACCGTCTCCAGGCCATCGTCGACACCTTTCGGGGGACCGGCGACATCGCCGGTGTCGCCGAGGCGCTCTTCGAGTTCGATCAATGGCACAAAGAGGCATTCGGCGGGGCCTGGTTCACCTGGAGCAACGACTCGGGGCCGGGGACTCTCGTGGGCGCGGTCACCACCGACGAGTTCCTGATGTGCAACGAGATGAGCTGTTTCGAGTTCGTCCACCTCTGTGCGTACATCGCCAGCGATCAGCTGGGCCGTCCCCGCTTCGACGACGACGGCAACCAGCTGGACGGGTTGCAGCCGCACTGGGGGATCGTCCCCTGGGTGCAGGACCCGGCGACTCTCGGGGGCGACGTCGAAAGAGGGTCGATACTCACCGGGAGGAGCTACTGGGGATCGAATCAGGCCGGCTACTACCACGTGGCGATCGCCATCGGCGACGACGACGTGATAAGCCTCCGCAACGGTGGTCTCTCCAAGCAGGGGACCTGGGGCTGGTGGGGGGCCTGTTTCAGTCCCGCTGTCTACTACTACCTCGATGTCGGGGAGTACAAGTACTCGAGCACCAACCCCGCTCCCCAGAACCCCAAGTAGATGACATCCGTGATGGGTCGTGCCTTTGGGGACGCGGAGGAACCAGGCACTACGTAACCTGGGAGATCGGTGAGCAACACGGATTTGCCAGTCGGGACAGTCACTTTTCTGTTCACCGACATCGAAGGATCGACCAGGCTGGTCCAGGACCTCGATGCAGCCTGGCCCGGCATTCTGGCCCGACATGACGACATCGTGACGAGCTCGATCGCGAGCCACGGGGGGACCATCGTCAAGACCGGGGGCGACTCGGTGTTCGCAGTGTTCGAGACGGCTGACCAGGCCGTGGAAGCGGCAATCGAAGGGCTCCGAGGGCTGGCCGGCGCCGATTGGCCGCGGGACCACCCTGTCAAGGTGCGAATGGGTCTCCATACCGGTGTCGGGGCCCTGGGGGGCTCCGACTACGTGGGTCTCGATGTTCACCGGGCCGCACGTATCGCCAACAGCGCCCACGGCGGGCAGATCGTCGTCTCCGAGCAGACCGCAGTGCTCGTGGAGCGGTCATTGCCGGATGGGGTGGCGCTTCGCGATCTGGGCAAACACAGGCTGAAGGACCTGTCGGACCCGGAGACGATCTTCCAGGTGGTGGTCGAAGGCGAGCCCTCAGAGTTCCCCGCGCTGCGAACCTTGAACGCGGTACCCAACAACCTTCCCCTTCTGCCCACGAGCTTCATTGGAAGAGAAGCCGAGATCAGCGAGGCGATGACGTTGCTGGAGAGGGCCCGGGTCCTCACCTTGACCGGCCCCGGCGGCACCGGGAAGACCCGCCTGTCGCTGCAGATCGCCGCCGAGCTCGCCGACGGCTTCGAAGACGGCGTGTACTTCGTCGGGCTGTCGACGGTCACCGATTCGAACGTGCTCCCGTCGGTCATTCTCGAAGTGCTCGGTTTCTCTGACACGACCGGTGACGAAACCCCAGGACAGTGGTTGGTCAAGGCTGTCCAGGAGAAGAGGCTTCTGATGGTCCTCGACAACTTCGAGCAGCTCCTCGCCGCAGCCCCTTTGGTGGCCGACCTGGTCCGGGCGTCGCCGTTGTCGAGATTCATAGTCACGTCACGGGCTCCTTTGCGGATCAGCGGAGAGCAGGAGATGCCGGTGCCACCTCTCGGGTTGCCCGAGGAGGCGAGTCTCTCCACGGCACTCGCCTCGGAGGGAGTGCGGCTGTTCTTGGAACGGGCGATGGAGGTGCGTCCCGATTTCCAGTTGGACGAGTCGAACGTGACGACCGTGGTCGACCTGGTGGGCAAGCTCGACGGTCTGCCCCTGGCGATCGAGCTGGTCACATCACGTCTGCGTCACCTTCCCCTCGAAACGATTCTGGAGCGTCTCGACTCACGGATGCTCTCGGCAGGCCGGGTGGATCTGCCGGAACGTCAACAGACGATCGAGAATGCCATCGCCTGGAGCTACGAACTCCTCGATGACGACCATCGCGAGGTCTTCGCCCGTCTCTCGGTATTCGTCGGAGGGGCCCGAGTCGAGGAGATCGAACAGCTGCTGGTCGGCTGTCAGATGGAAATCGACCTGCTCGACGGGCTCGCCGATCTTGCCGATCACAGTCTGGTCGGCTCGGTGAGCATCGGTGGGG